>JAHWKH010000152.1 GCA_019347995.1 Gemmatimonadota bacterium
GGCCGAACGCCTGCGGCCTCCGACGCCGCAGCGCCAGCGACTGGCGGACCAGCCAGAGCTTCGGAAGCCCCTCTTCGGACCGGAGCCGCACCTCCTCCAGGACGGGAAGCGGTCCTCGCTCCGGCGCCGGCTCCGCCTCGCGCGCCTCCAGCTCCTCCAGGAGCCCCTGGCGCGCGTCGAAATCCACGGGCCGCCGGTTGTCGGGATCGACCAGGCTCAGGTCCCACAGCTCGGTGCCCTGGTACACGTCCGGCACGCCGGGCATGGTCAGCTGCACCAGCTTCTGGGACAGGGCGTTGATGCGGCCCGCGCCCACCAACGGCGCCGCGAAGCCGCGCAGCGAGTCACGGAAGTCCTCGTCGGCCAGCACGCCCTCCACGAACCCTCGCAGGGCGTCGTCGTATTCCGGCACCGGGTCGGTCCACGACGTGCGGGCCTTGGCCTCGCGCGAGGCCTTCTCCATGTACGGCATCGCGCGCTCCACCGGCAGCGGGAAGGCTCCCACCAGGGTCTGGTAGAGGAGATACTCCGCGGCGGGATCGGGCAGGTCGGGGCCACGGCGGTGGCGGACGTTCATGCGGATCCAGGAGCGCACGGAGGCGGACCATTCCCCGGGGATCTCGGAGAGGAGGGCGAGACGCGCGCGCACGTCCTCGCTGCGCTTGGTGTCGTGGGTGGAGAGCGTCGTCATGCCTGCCGGCTGCCTCGCGACCCGGGTGGCGCAGCGCGCGTGGAAGCGGGCGGGATCGGCCCCGAAGAAGCCCGGATCGCTCCCCACCTCGTTCAGCGCGACGAAGCGCGGCCACGCATAGAACGCGGTATCCTCCACGGCCTTGGCCATGACGGGGCCCGTCAACTGCTGGAAGCGCATGCGCAGCTCGGTCTCGGCCTCCCCCGAGGCGTCGCCCAGGAGGACCGCCTCCAGGAGGTCGAAGGACTCGGGGTCGAGGTCGGGGCGGCCCGCCCGCGCCCGGGCCAGCGATCCGCCGATCACGGCGCGGTCCTCCGCATCGCTGGTGCCGTCCTCCTCCACGTAGGTGCGGTAGACGGGGAAGGGGGCCAGGGCCTCGCGCAGCGCCTCGCGCAGCTCCCAGCGCGTGAAGTCGCGGTAGCGACGCCGGCCTTCACAGACGCGCAGGAAGAGGTGGGCCAGGACGTTCAGGTCGGAGGCCAGGATCTCGCGCAGCACCTGGTGCTTGCGGGCGTACGCCACCGCCTCCCAGTCGGACGGCTGCCCCGTCACGTCGGTGAAGAGGTCGGTGAGGGGGCGCTCGGCGGCGGGGTCGATGAAGAGGGCGAGTACGTCGCGTGCCGCGTCGTAGCCCGTGGTCCCGTCCACCGGCCAGGAGGGCCGCAGCGCCTCCTCGCCCTCCAGGATCTTCTCCACCACGATCCACGCCTGCGGGGCCCGCTCGCGCAGGCGCTCCAGGTAGGCCCTGGGCCGCCGCAGCCCGTCGGGATGGTCCACGCGCACGCCGTCAAGCGAGCCGTCCTGGAGCCACTCCAGGATCCGGCCGTGGGTGATCTCGAAGATCTCCGGATCCTCCACCCGCACGCCCGCCAGCGTGTCGATGTCGAAGAAGCGCCGGTAGTCCAGCTCCCGGGCCCCCGCACGCCACCAGGCGAGGCGGTGGTGCTGCTCGGAGAGGATGCGGTCCAGGGCATCGGTGTCCCGGGACAGCTCGGCCAGTCGCCGATCCACGGCCGCGGCCACGTTCGGGCCCTCCAGGAGCGCCACCAGACGGCCGCGCACGGCCGCCAGGTCGCGGGCGCGGCGTCTGCGTCCCGAGGCGTCGGCCACGCGCGGGAGCGTGCGCAGCTCCCGCGCCACCGCCACGAGCTCCGTCCACCCGCCGCCGTCGGAGCCGGGACGCTCGGCCATCGTCGCCTCCGCCAGGTCGCCCAGGATGCGTCCCGTGGTCTCGGGCGCCAGCGGAAGGACGTGGTCGTGGTAGCGCACGCGGAGCGAGCCACCCTCCCGCTCCAGCATCAGCTCCCCCGCTTCCAGGACCCGGCCGTAGTGGTCGCCCAGCACGGGCACCAGCACCTTCCCCCTCACCCGCTCCTCGGGCGCGTCCCAGTCCACGTCGAACATCCGGGCCGCGTCGCTCCACGGCCCACTCTCCAACAGGTCCCACCAGAAGGGGTTCTCGGCCCGGGTGGCCATGTGGTTGGGCACGATGTCGAGCACGTGCCCCAGCCCTTCCCGCCGCAGCGCCTCCACGAGGCGGGCCCTCCCCTCCTCGCCGCCCAGCTCCACGTTCACGAGGGTGGGGTCCACCACGTCGTAGCCGTGCGGGCTCCCGGGTGCGGCCTGGAGGTAGGGCGAGGCGTAGAGGTGGCTCACCCCGAGCCTGGCCAGGTAGGGAGCCAGCCCGGCCGCGTCGTCGAACCCCAGGTCCGGGCCCAGCTGGAGACGGTAGGTGGCCCGGGGGACGGCGGGAGCGGCCGTCACGCCTCGTCCTCCTCCTCGCGGCGCAGCGCCACGACCGAGCGCCCCTCCACGGCCAGGGTCTCGCCGGCGTCGACGAGGGCACCCCGCCGCTCGGAGAGGAACCCCGTCACCGTGTCCAGGACCACGCGCCAGCGGCGGCCGAGGCGGGGGTCGGGCAGGCGCCACTCCACGTCCTCGTCCTGGGCGTTGAACAGGACGAGGAAGCTGTCGTCGACGATGCGGCGTCCGCGCGCGTCGGGCGACAGGATGGCCTCGCCGTTGAGGAAGACGCCCAGGCGCAGGGGCCGGCCCGACGTCCAGTCGTCGTCGCCCATCTCCTCGCCGTCGGGGCGCAGCCACGCGATCTCGTCGCATCCGCGGATCTCGCGCCCGTAGAACCAGCGGCGCCTGCGGAAGACCGGGTGCTCGGCCCGCAGCCGGACGAGGCGTCGGGTGAAGTTGAGCAGGCCGTCGTCGGCCGACTCCCAGTCGAACCAGCTCGTCTCGTTGTCCTGGCAATAGCCGTTGTTGTTGCCGCCCTGGCTGCGCCCGATCTCGTCGCCGCCCAGCAGCATGGGCACGCCCTGGGAGAGGAAGAGCGTCGCCAGGAAGTTGCGCCGCTGCCGCCCGCGGCACTCCACGACGTCGGGGTCGTCCGTCGGCCCCTCCTCCCCGCAGTTCCACGAGCGGTTGTGGTCCTCCCCGTCCTGGTTGCCCTCCAGGTTCTCCTCGTTGTGCTTGTGCTCGTACGAGACCAGGTCGGCGAGGGTGAAGCCGTCGTGCGCGGTGACGAAGTTCACGCTGGCCATGGGACGGCGGGTGTCGGTGTCGTAGAGGTCGCCGCTGCCGGTGAGGCGGGAGGCGAACTCAGGGAGGGCGTGGGGGTGGCCGCGCCAGAAATCCCGCAGCGTGTCGCGGTACTTCCCGTTCCACTCCGACCAAAGGGGCGGGAAGTTGCCCACCTGGTAGCCACCCTCGCCCAGGTCCCACGGCTCGGCGATGAGCTTCACCTGGCTCAGCACCGGATCCTGCTGGATGATGTCGAAGAAGGCCGACAGCATGTCCACCTCGTGGAGCTCGCGCGCCAGCGTGGCGGCCAGGTCGAAGCGGAAGCCGTCCACGTGCATCTCCAGAACCCAGTAGCGCAGGCTGTCCATGATGAGCTGGAGGGCGTGGGGGTGTTGCATGTTCAGCGAGTTGCCGGTGCCCGTGGTGTCGTAGTAGTGGCGCGGGTCCTCGGGCACGAGGCGGTAGTAGGCGCGGTTGTCGATGCCCTTGAAGGAGAGGACGGGCCCCCGGTGGTTGCCTTCGGCGGTGTGGTTGTAGACCACGTCGAGGATGACCTCGAGGCCGGCCTCGTGGAGCGTCTTCACCATGCGCTTGAACTCCTGGACCTGCCCGCCCAGGTCGCCGGCGGCTGCGTACTCGTTGTGGGGCGCCAGGAAGCCGATGGAGTTGTAGCCCCAGTAGTTGCGCAGCCCCTTCTTCACCAGGAAGTGGTCGTGCACGAACTGGTGCACCGGGAGCAGCTCCACCGTCGTCACGC
Source organism: Gemmatimonadota bacterium (assembly GCA_019347995.1). The sequence continues at coordinate 3,981 of JAHWKH010000152.1, forward strand.
CCAGCGAGCAGAGGTGCTCGACCGCCGCCGGATGGGACAGGGCCGCGTACGTGCCGCGGATCTCCTCGGGAATGTCCGGGTGACGTTTCGTGAAGCCCTTCACGTGCACCTCGTAGAACACCGTCTCGTGCATGGGGACGTCGGGGGGACGATCGTTGCCCCAGTCGAACCACGGGCTCGCCACCACGCTCTTGGGCACGTGGGGGCCGCTGTCCAGGTCGTTCCTCTCCTCCTCGTCGTCCCAGCGGAAGGTGAAGCACGCCTCGTCCCAGTCCACCTGACCCTCGAACGCCTTCCCGTAGGGGTCGAGGAGGAGCTTGTTGGGATTGAAGAGGAGGCCCTCCTCGGGCGCCCAGGGTCCGTGCACCCGGTAGCCGTAGCGCTGCCCCGGTCCCACCCGGGGGAGGTAGCAGTGCCAGCAGCGGACGTTGACCTCGGTGAGGGGGATGCGCCTCTCCCCTCCCACCTCGTCGAAGAGGCACAGCTCCACCGCCTCCGCGCCTTCGGAGAACAGCGAGAAGTTCGTGCCCGCGCCATCGTAGGTGGCGCCCAGGGGATAGGGTCGCCCCGGCCAGACTTCCAGTGGGGTCCTCCGTGATGTCGGAATGGCAGTAGGGTCGCCAAGCCTGGTTGCAGCCGCCATGCCAGGCGCCGGCCGCGGCGGGAAGATCCGGCGACCCCGGCCCCGGTTTCCGGGGACCTGGCCGCCGACTTGCGGCCCCGACCCGGCGAGTCTCCCTCACGCCCGCCACCGCTCTTCCATGCCCAACGATCTCCGCACCCTCGACCGCCGCATCGCCGGCCTCATGGAGCGCACCGGCGTCCCCGCGCTGCGCGTCTCGCTGGCCGTCATCTTCATCTGGTTCGGAGCGCTCAAGCCCCTGGGGATGTCTCCCGCCGAGGACCTGGTCCTCATGACCGTGTCGTGGATGCCCCTCCTCGAGCCCCGGGGGTGGCTGGCGGTCATCGGGTGGTGGGAGGTCGCCATCGGCGTGACGTTCCTCTTCCGCCGCACCGTGCGCCTGGCCATCGCGCTGCTGGCCCTCCAGATGGGCGGCACGCTCCTCCCGCTCTTCATCCTGCCCGGCGTAACCTTCCAGCGCGTGCCGTGGGCGCCGACGCTGGAAGGGCAGTACATCATCAAGAACCTGCTCATCATCTCGGCGGCGCTGGTGGTGGGGGGCACGGTGCGACGGAGGGAGGAGCGGGTGCCATGAGCTCCGCTGCAACCCCACGCGTGCCGCTACCGTCTGATACTGGTATCAGGTGATATCAATCGGAAGGAGCGGGCCGTGATCCCCATGAAGCCCCAGTGGTTCCAGATCCTTCTGGCCCTCTCGCGTGCCCCCCTTCACGGGTACGGGATCCAGCGGGCGGTCCTCGAGAACACCGACGACGCAATGCGGCTGTGGCCGGCCATGCTGTACCGCTCGCTGGCGACGCTGGAGGAGGACGGCCTGCTGGAGAAGATCCCCCCACCCGAGGACGAGCCCGACGACGAGCGGAGGCAGTACTACGCCCTCACGGCCGAGGGCCGCGCCCGCCTCGCCGAGGAGGGCAAGCTGCTGGCGCGCTGGGCGGGTGCCGCGCGCGAGGCGGGAGCCGGAGGGTGAGGCGCCGCGCCTACCGTGCGCTCCTGGCCCTCTTCCCCCGCCGCTTCCGACGGGAGCACGGCCGGGACATGGAGCGCCTCTTCGAGGACATGCGGACCGACTGGATCCGCGAGCGCGGCGGCGCCGGCGCGCCCTTCTGGGCCTCCCTCGTCTGGGACTCCCTCCGTCACGCCCTGGGCGAACGGCTGCGGCCCCTCCGGCACGCCCTGTCCGCGGGCGCGGGGGACCTCCTGGGATCGATCCTCGGCGACGTGCGGTACGCGCTGCGCCAGGCGGTCCACCATCCCCTCTACAGCGGGACCATCGTGCTCCTGCTGGCCGTGGGCGTCGGTGGCAACGCCATGGTCTTCCGGCTGGTGAACGGGCTCTTCCTGCGGCCGCTGCCGTTCGAGGCCGCCGAGCGCCTGGTGGACCTGGACACGGCGGCACCGGAGTGGAACCTGGAGGAGACGGGCGTGGCGTACCCGGACTTCCTGGCGTGGCGGGAGGGGAACCGGTCTTTCGAGGCGATGGCGGTGGTCACGGAGGGCAGCCGCAACCTGGCGGACCGCCTCCCCCAGCCCCAGCGTCGCGTCGAAATAACCCGCGAGGTTGACTCCCGGCGTGCTCACGGCGCCATCATGACGGGCGGCCCATGGCCACCGCTCTATGCCGTCGCCCTTGCAAGGATGCGGCGAGCGCCTCGCGATGAGCCTTTCCATCTGCTGTCTGACCAACGCTCCCGGCGAGCGCCTTGCCTCGATCCTCGAGCGGCTGCGACCGGTCGCCGATGAGATCGTCGTAGGCGCCGACTCGAGCGTCGACGAGAAGCGTCACCGCGAATACGCGGCCATCGCTGACACCGTGCTCC
>JAHWKH010000153.1 GCA_019347995.1 Gemmatimonadota bacterium
CTCCCAGCGGGCGCGCCGCCTCGGTCAGGTCCATGCCCAGCGCCGAGGCCAGCCTTCCCAGGATCGGCTCCCGCAGGGGCGGGGGGATGGGGACGTCGGCGAGACGGCCGAGGGCGCGGCTGAGACCCGCCTGGGGCAGCCGCCCCACCAGCGCCAGCGGGCCGCGCCAAGCGCGGGAGGGGGGCTCGGGCGAGACCTGGGGAGCGGGGGCGGCGTCGGCGTCGGGCATGGGGGCGGGAATACTCCCGAGGGGCCGCCGGGTTCGTGACAGCGCGCGCCGGTGGACCGATGTTCGGGGGACCGCCCCCTCGAGCCCCCGATCTGGAGCCGGTCGCGAGCCATGGCCCTGCGCGTCGTCTGGTCGCCTCGCTACGAGGTGGATATCGGAGCCCACGTCTTTCCCACCGCCAAGTACCGGCTCGTCCGCGACCGGCTCGTGGAGGCGGGCGTGGTGGGGCCGGACGCTTTCGTGGAGCCCGAACCGGCCCCCGACGCGGACCTGCTGCGGGTCCATACGTCCGGCTACCTGCGCACCATCGCCGACGACGCCTTCACGCCGGGGGAGCGGGCGCGTCTGGAGGTCCCCTTCACCCCGGCGCTGGCCGACGCCATGCGGCTCTGCTGCGGCGGCACCGTCCTGGCGTGCCGCCTCGCCCTGGAGGACGGCGTGGCGTGCCACCTCGGGGGCGGCTTCCACCACGCCTTCGCGGGACACGGTGAAGGCTTCTGCCTCTTCAACGACGTCGCGGTGGCCGCGGCGGCGCTGCTGGACGAGCCGGCGGTGGCGCGGGTGGCCGTCGTCGACCTGGACGTGCATCACGGCAACGGCACGGCGGCCATGTTCGCCGCGGAGGAGCGGGTGTTCACCTTCTCCATGCACGACGAGGCGAACTACCCGGCAGTGAAGCCGCCCTCGGACCTGGACGTGGGGCTGGCGCGGGGCACCGGTGACGAAGCCTACCTGGCGCGCCTCGACGCGGCGCTGCCCGAGGTGCTCGACGGCTTCCGGCCCGACCTGGTCCTCTACCTGGCCGGGGCCGACCCCTACCGCCAGGACCAGCTCGGCGGGCTGTCGCTCACCATGGGGGGTCTGCGCCGGCGCGACCGGATGGTCCTGCGGGGGTGCCGCGAGCGGGGCATCCCGGTGGCCACGGTGCCGGCGGGCGGCTACGCGGTGCGCACCGGCGACACGGTGGCCGTCCACGCGGCCACGGTGGAGGAGGCGGTGGCGGCGATATAGCAGATGCGCTATTGTCTGCCATGATCAGCCGGCATCTGATCCGTGAGGCGCGCCTGCGCGCGGGGCTGACCCAGCAACAGCTCGCCGAGCGGCTGGAGACTACGCAATCGGCCGTAGCGCGATGGGAAGCGGGGGGCGCTCGCCCGTCACTGGAGAGCCTGACGGAGGTGGCTCGCGTCTGCGGGCTCGACCTGAGGGTCCATCTCGTCGACAGGGACGAGGGGGAGCGCTCGCTTCTCGATGGGACGCTGGCGCTCACCCCCGAGGAGCGCTTCGACCAGCTCGTGCGCACGGTGCGCTTCCTCGAGGAGGGCCGGCGTGTGGTGATGGGCCGGCGTGGCTGACGCCGAGGGCTTCGACCCCGAGGAGATCCTCCGCGTGCTCGAGGTCCATGGCGTGGCGTACGTCCTCATCGGAGGGCTGGCCGCGACGCTGCACGGCTCTCCCCATGTCACCACGGACGTGGACGTGACGCCCCAGACGGGCCGCGACAACCTCCTGCGCCTCGCCGATGCGCTGGACGATCTCGATGCGCGTATCCGGGTCGAGGGCGAGCCGGATGGCGTTCCGTTCGATCGTTCAGCGGAGATGCTGGAGAGGGTGGGCCTTCTGAACCTCGTCACCCGCGCGGGCGCCCTCGACCTGTGCATGACGCCCGCGGGGACGTCGGGCTACGACGATCTCCGGAGAGGAGCCGAAGAGATCGTGATCCGCGGGCTCCACGTCCCGCTCGCCTCCCTCGCCGACGTCATCCGCTCCAAGGAGGCGGCGGGGAGGGAGAAGGACCGTCTGACGCTGCCGACGCTGCGGGCGCTGCAGGAGCGGCTGGAGGAGGGGCGCTGAGCGCTATTCGGCCTGGATCGCCATCATCGGGTCCACCCCCGCGGCGCGGCGCGCCGGCGCCCAGGCGGCGGCCAGCCCCAGGGTGGCCAGCATCAGGAGGGCGGCGGCGTACGTGAGCGGGTCCGTCGGCCCCACGCCGAAGAGGAACCCACGCACCAGGCGGGAGGCCACGGCGGCGCCGGCGAGCCCCAGCGCTCCTCCCCAGAGCACCAGCCGCCCCGAACGCGCCAGCACCTCGCGCACCACGCGTCCCCTGTCGGCGCCCAGCGCCGCGCGGATCCCGATCTCGCGCGTGCGCGCCGTCACCATGCCGGCCATGACGCCGTAGACGCCGACTGCCGCCAGGACCACCGCCAGCAGCGCCAGCGCGGCCACCATCAGCAAGGCGTCCCGGGGCGCCGCCGTGTTGGCGGCCGCGAGGCTCGCGAGGGACGCGACCTCTACGGGGAGCTCGGCGTCCAGCTCGGCCACCTCGGCGCGCACCGCCCGGCCCACCCGACCCTCGTCGCCGGGACGCGTGCGGGCGACCAGCGTCATGGCCCGGGACGGCCGCTGGGCGAAGGGGAGGTACAGCCGGGTTTCAGGGGAGCCGTCGAAGCCATCGTCCAAGACGGCGGGCGCGACGCCCACGACGGTTGTGGGGGTGGCGTCCTCCCCCACGAGCAGCGTGCGGCCCACCGGCTCCTCACTCGGCCACAGCCGTGCGGCCAGGACGCCGTTGACCACGGCTACGGGAGGGGCGTCGGGCCCGTCCGCGGGCTCGAAGCCGCGGCCGGCCAGCAGCCCCATCCCCAGCGCGCGGAAGTAGTCGGGACCCACGACGTGGTACTCGGCGTGGGGCGGGCCCCCGGTGGGCGGAGCCGTCTCGGGCGGGAGCACCACCTGGCTGCGGTTCTCACCGGTGAACGGTGGGTCGCTCAGCAGGCTCACGGCCTGCACGCCGGGGAGCGCCGCCGCCCGGGCCGTGAGGGCGCCGTAGAAGGTGCGCACCGCGTCGGCGTCGGGGTAGCGCGTGGCGGGGAGCCCCACCTCCACCAGCGCCACGCCCTCCACGTCGAAGCCGGGCGGCACGCTCACCAGGGCGACGAAGCTCCGCAGCAGCAGCCCACCCGCCACCAGCAGGACGACGGGGAGGGCGAGCTCGCCCACGACGAGCGCCCCCCGGGCGGCGCTGTCCCCCCCGGAGCCCCGCCGGCCCGATCGAAGCGTCGAGCGCAGGTCTGCGGCCGCCACCCTTCGCGCCGGCAACAGCCCCGCGAGCACAGCGGTGAGGAGCGCGAGGGCCAGGACCAGGACCACGGCACGGCCCCCGAGCGCCACGTCCGCCAGCGGCGAGAGCCGGGCCGCCTGGAGGCCGACAACCCACTCCCCGAGGACGGCCAGAAGCGCCACGCCGACCACGCCGCCCGCCAGCGTGAGCACGAGGGACTCGGCCAGCACCTGGCGCACCAGGCGTGCCCGGCCGGACCCCAGCGCGGCCCGCACAGCGAACTCGCGCGTGCGCGCTTCGGCGCGGGCGAGCACGAGCGTCGCCAGGTTGCCGCACACGAGGAGCAGGACGAGGAGGCCCGCACCCCCCAGCAGGAGGACGCCGGCGCGGGCCTCGCCCAGGTACTCCTCGGCCAGGGGGTTCACCAGCACGGACCGTCCGGCGTTCTCCTCCGGATACGTCTCCGCCAGGCGCGCCTGGACCGCCTCGAGCTCACGACGGGCTGCGCCCACCGGCACACCCGGCGCCAGTCGTCCCACGGCGCGCAGATAGTTGGATCGGCGGTCGGTGGCGAGCGCCACGGGATCCAGCGCGGTCCACAGCTCGGGCCGGGCCAGGGCGAGCTCCCGCTCCGGCTGGCGGAAATTCGGTGGCATGACGCCCACGACCGTGTGGGCGGCACCGGAGATGCGAACCGTCCGTCCCACCACGTCGGCTGTGCCCCCGAGGCGCCGCTGCCAGAAGCCATGGCTCAGCACCACCTGGTTCCCGGCGCGAGCGTCCGGGTCGAAGCCCGGGCCCAGAAGAGGCTCGACCCCCAGCACCTGGAAGAAGTGGGGCTCGACCACGGCGGCGGGCAGGCGCGCCGCCTCGCCGGGGTCGGTAACGGACGCGGTGGCGATGTTGTAGCCCGCGATGGACTCGAAGCCCTGCACCGCCGCCTTCCAGTCCTGGAGGTTCGCGGGTGCGATGGTGTTGGGCTCCCGCGAGTCCCGACCCGTTTCCCAGATCGCCACCAGCCGCTCGGCGGCGGGGTAGGGCAGCGGCCGCAGGAAGTAGCCGTCCAGCAGCGTGAGCGCGACGGTGTCGGCCGCGATCCCCAGGGCCAGGGTGAGGACGGCGGCCGCGGTGAAGCCGGGGCTTCGGGCGAGCTGGCGCACGACGACCTTCAGGTCCATCGACAGGCCGCGGCCGAGCCACCGCGCCAGCCGTCCCGCCAGGGGACCCCGTCCCGCCCTCCGCACCCGCCGACCGACGCGGCGGAGATCGCCGAACCGCGCCCGTGCCTCCCGCCGCGCCTCCTCCTCGTCCATCCCCTCCTCCTCCCGGAGCTCGCGCTCGAGCATCTGCACGTGGAAGCGCAGCTCGTCCTCCACCGCGGCGTCGCCGTCGAGTGGCGGGGCCGTCGGCCTGGGCCGATCCTTCCCCTCCATCCCGTTCCTCCCGTCCGTCGCGTCCATCTCACGCCTCCCGCTTAGCTCGCCCGCTACTCGCTGCGCAGCGCCGTCACCGGATCGACCCGCGCCGCGGCGCGGGCAGGCAGCCACGCCGCGGTCGCGGCCACGGCGGTGAGCACCAGGCCCATGGCCACGTACGTCCACGGGTCGTCGGCCCGCACCTCCACCAGGAAGGCCTCGAGAGCCGAGCCCAGCAGGAGGGCTCCCGCCACGCCGGCGGCCATCCCCAGGACGACGGGCCCCGCCACGGATCCGACGGCCCCCGTGAGCACCCGCCGGCGCGAGGCGCCCAGCGCCATCCGGATGCCGATCTCCCGCCGGCGCCGGCTCACCAGGTACGCCACCACCCCCGCGATGCCGATCCCCGCCAGCGCCAGGGCCAGCGCCGCGAACGCCGAGAGCAGGAGCGCGCCCATCCGCTGCGGGGCCAGCACCGTGCCCAGCAGCGCCTCCATCGTCTGGAGGAAGTGGAACGTCATGTCCGGAACGAGGCCCAGGACCTCGCCGCGCACCGCGGGCAGGAGCGCCTCCGGATCTCCGGCGGTGCGCACCGCCAGCGTGAGCGGCATCCTGGCGGCGAAGGAGGGCACCTGAGCCAGCGGCATCGCGATGAAGTTGAGCGGAGGCTGGGGCACTTCCCGCCACGCCGCGTCGCCCATCACTCCCACCACGCGCCAGGAGCGCCCTCCGACCTCCAGGGCGCCTCCCACGGCCTCGCCGCGCGGCCAGTAGGTCTCGGCCATGGTCCGGTTGACCAGCACCACGGGCTCTGCGCCCTCGTCGTCGGCGGACGTGAGCGCACGCCCGGCCACGAGCTCCAGGCCCAGCGTCTCCAGGATGGCCGGCGTCACGAACGCCGCCTCCGCGCGCACCTCCTCGTCCGCCGCGGGCTCGTAGTCCGACACCTCGGGAAGAAAGCCGAGGTTGCCGCCCACCTGCAGCGGTATCTTGGTGGCGACGGCCACGGAGGTGACGCCCGGCAGGCGTGCTACGCCCTGGACGATGGCCTCGGAGCGGGCGAGCGCCTCCTCGGGCCCGAGACCGAGGAGGGAGAAGTCGAAGCGCGCCAGGGCCAGCCCCTCGACGCGCACCCCCATGTCGTGGTCCATGCCGCTCTGCAGCGCCCGCAGGAAGAGCCCGGCGCCGGACAGGAGCACCAGGCAGAGGGCGACCTGGACCGCAAGGAGGCCCTTGCGCAGACGGTCGCCCTTCGCGCCTCGAGGCTCGCCGCCGCCGCGCAGGGCCGAGGCCACGTCGTGGCGGCCGGCGCGCAGCGCGGGCACCAGGCCGAAGCCGACCCCCGTGAGCACGGCCACGCCCAGCGCGAACGCGAACACCCGACCGTCGATCCCCACGTCCAGCAGCCCGAGCGGCACCCCGCCGGGCAGCTCGAAGCCGCCCAGGAGCGCCAGCAGCCCCTGCGCCACCGCCATCCCCACGAGGCCTCCGAGCACGGCCAGCGTCAACGCCTCGGTGAGCAGCTGACGCACGAGCCGGCCCCGGCCGGCGCCCAGCGCCATGCGCACGCCCACCTCGCGCTCCCTGGCCGAAGCGCGGGCCAGGAGCAGGTTCGCCACGTTGGCCGCCGCCAGCAGGAGCGTGAGAAGGACCACGGCGCCCAGGACCGCC
>JAHWKH010000154.1 GCA_019347995.1 Gemmatimonadota bacterium
TTCGCCGAAGCCGACCGCATCCGCACCGAACTGGCAGCGGAAGGGATTCTGCTGGAAGACGGCGCCGGAGGGACGAGCTGGCGCCGGGCCTGATCCAGCTGTCTCTGAAGGGCTGACGGCAAGTCGGCTGCTCGTCCTGCGCGGTGGCGCCCCGCCGCGACCCCGCTCACCGCGTCCAGCACCGCCTCGTTCAGGGCCCGCGAGCCCTGGCTTCCTCCCACGATCAGCGCCACGGTGCCCTCCGGGTCCAGGCCGAACGCGGCACGGGCGTCCGCGCGGTCGATGGACCGTGGGGGCTCGATGGGGTTTCCCGAGACCCGGACGCGTCCCCGTGCCCGGGTGGGAAGTCGCTCGGCGACCTCCGGAAACGCGACGTGGATCTCGCGCGCGAACCGCGACAGCGCACGGGTGACCACTCCCGGCACGCTGTTCTGCTCCTGGAGCACCAGGGGCACGCCCGCCAGGATCGCCGCGAGCCCCGCCGGGCCGCCGGCGTATCCGCCGGTCACCACCACGACCTCCGGGCGCCGCCGACGGAAGAGGTCGCCCACCTGCTGCAGCGAGTGGAGGAGGGCCGGGACCACCCGCCAGTTCGAAAACCCCGCGCCGCGATCCACCCCCCGCACCGGGAGGAGGAGATGCTCCACCCCGCGCTCCGGGAGGACGCGCGCCTCCACGCCGCGTCGGGCGCCCACGAAGACGGGGTGCACGTCGGGCCGGAGCTCGACCAGCGCGTTCGCCAGGGCCAAGGCCGGATACAGGTGCCCGCCCGTCCCTCCCCCGGCGAACACGGCCACCACGCCGTCGCCCTCATGCACGACCCCGCCCCGGACGCGTGGTCCCGGCCTCCGTCTCCCGCGCCACCGCCATGAGCATCCCGAGACACGCGAGGGTGACCAGGAGATTGGAGCGCCCGTACGAGAACAGGGGAAGAGCCAGCCCGGTCGGCGGCACGAGGGCCAGGCCCACCGCCATGTGGAGGAGCGCCTGCAGCGCGACCAGGTTGGTCGCACCCAGGGCCAGGAGCTGCGAGTATGGGGCCGTCGCACGGCGCGCGATGCGGTAGCCCACCAGCACCAGCGTGGCGTACAGGCCCACCACGAGCACCACGCCGAGAAGACCCCACTCCTCGCCGACCATGGCGAAGATGAAGTCGTTGTGCGGCTCGGGGAGGAAGCCGTACTTCTGCCGCCCCTGGCCGAAGCCGACGCCCGCGACGCCGCCCGAGCCGATGGCGATGAGGGACTGCCGCACCTGGAAGCCCGCCCCCGCGGGATCCACGGCCGGGTTCAGGAACGCCGCGAGGCGGTCGGCCCGGAATCCCACCCGCAGCTGCGTCCACAAGACCGGCGAAGCCAGGAGGCCCAGGAAGACGAAATGGGCCACGCGCCCTCCCGCGGCGAACACGGTGAGGGCGCCGAGCGCGGCGATGAGGCACGCGGTCGAGAGGTTGGGCTGGAGCAGGACCGGCGCCAGGAGCGCGCTCCACACGAGGATGAACGGCAGCAGACCCCGCGTCAGGCTCGCGAGCTGGTCCTGCTTCTTCACCGCCATCGCGGCCGTCCATACGATGACCGCCGCCTTGGCGAACTCCGACGGCTGCATGGTCACGCCCACCACGAGCCAGCGGCGGGCGCCGTTGATCTCGGGGGCGATGGAGCCGGTCCCGGGCAGGACCGTCGCCACCAGCAGCCCGAACGTGACCACCACCAGGGGCCAGGCCAGGCGCTCCCACAGCCACGTCGGTACCCTGGCGCAGCCCATCATGAGTAGGAGGCCCCCGGCCGCACCCGCCAGCTGCCGGAGCACGAAATACCAGTCGGGCAGCCCCTGGCGCTGGGCCAGGAACGCGCTGCCGGAATACAGCGTGACCAGGCCGAAGGCGAGCAGGAGCAGCGTCGTGGTCATGACCACCGGCGCCTCCCACCCCCGCCCCAGCCCGGTGTCCGGCAGCGTGAGGGGTCCGCTCGGCGAGATGTCCATGAGGCGGACGGCCATCATGACCCTCCGGACGAGACGGCGCCGTCGACGGCGTGGGCTCCGCCGTCCACGGCGTACGCCAGCGCCGCGAACCGCTCCCCCCGCTCCTCGTAGTCCTCGAACATGTCGAAGCTCGAGCACGCCGGAGACAGCAGGATCAGGTCGCCCTTGCGCGCATGATCGCGGGCGACGCGAACGACCTCCTCCATGTCGCTGCCCGCCCGCACCACGGGAACCCTGCCCTCGAGGGCGTCCGCGATGCGTGGGCCGGCCGCGCCGTAGGTCACGGCCACCCGCGCGCGGGCCTCGAGGGCATCGGCCAGGGGCCCGAGGTCCTCGCCCTTGTCCTTGCCGCCCAGGAGGATGACCAGGGGCCGCGTCAGGCTGCGCACCGCCGAGGCCGCCGCCGCCACGTTGGTCGCCTTCGAGTCGTTGACCCACAGGACCCCGTCCCTCTCCACCACCGCCTGCAGCCGGTGTGCGAGAGGCCGCACGGTCCGCAGGCCGGCGCCCAGCGCGCCGGCGGGCACCCCCGCGAGCCGGGCGACGACGGCCGCGGCGAGGGCATTGGCCAGGTTGTGCGTCCCCAGGAGGGGGAGCGCGGAGCGCCGGAGGAGGGGCTCCACCTGGCCGTCGCCCATGTCGAGGACCAGAAGGCCGTCCTCGAGGCGTCCGCCGCGCCGCGATCCGGCTTGCGCGCTGAAGTACCAGCGCTCGCCGGCGGCATCCCGCGCCAGCGCGAGCACGCCGTCGTCGTCGGCGTTGAGCACCCAGCGGCTGTCGGGGTCCGCGTTCTCGAACAGGCGCGCCTTGTCGGCGTAGTACGCCTCCACGCTCCCGTACCGGTCCAGGTGGTCGGGCGCCAGGTTCGTCAGCACGCCGATGTCGGGCCGAAAGGTCTCGATGTCCGCGAGCTGGAAGGAGCTCATCTCCCACACGTGCCAGTCGGGCTGCGGATGCTCCATCACGAGGTCGCACGCCGGTGGGCCGAGCCCCGCGCCGATGTTTCCACCCAGCCCCACCTCGACGCCGCCTTCCCGCAGGAGGTGTGCGATGAGCGCGACGGTCGTCGTCTTCCCGTTCGTCCCGGTGACCGCGATCAGTGGACGGCGGAGGAACCGAAACGCGTACTCGGGCTCGGAGATCCATCGCTTGCCCCGATCCCGGAGCGCGCGGAGCAGCGGAGCGTCCGGGGGGATTCCAGGGGAGACCACCACGGTGTCGGATCGGGCGATCCGTTCCAGGTCGTGTCGTCCCAGCTCGACATCGGCACCGAGCTCCTGGAGAGTGGCTCCACCAGCTGCAGCCTTGGCATCAGAGCGCAGATCCGAGACATAGACGTCACCTCCCGTTGAGAGAGCCAGCCGGGCCGCGGCGACGCCGCTGGCTCCGAGGCCCAGAATCGAAACCGAATCCACGCGAGCGCCGTCCATCACCGGATCTTCAGGGTGGAGATGGCGACCATCGCGAAGAGGAGCCCGAGGATCCAGAAGCGGACCACGACCTTCGTCTCGGGCCAGCCCAGCTGCTCGAAGTGATGGTGCAGCGGGGACATCTTGAAGATCCGCCGGCCCTGGCCGTAGCGGCGGGCGGTGTAGCGGAAGTAGCCCGTCTGCAGGATCACCGAGACGGCCTCGAGGACGAACACGCCCCCCACGATGACCAGCAGGAACTCGGCCTTGAGCAGGATGGCCATGACGCCCACCGCGCCTCCCATGGACAGGGAGCCGGTGTCGCCCATGAACACCTCGGCGGGGTGGGAGTTGAACCACAGGAATCCCACCGCCGCGCCGGCCAGGGCCACCGCGAAGATGGCCATCTCGCCCGCGCCGGGGAGGTAGAACAGTCCCAGGTACGACGAGGTGTCGATGCGGCCGGTGATGTAGGCCATGACGGCGAAGGTCGCCGCGGCGATGGCCGTGAGGCCGCACGCCAGGCCGTCGAGCCCGTCGGAGAGGTTGACCGCGTTCGAGGTGCCCGCCACGACGATGGCGACGAAGAGCACGAACGCCGGGGCCCAGAAGGCCAGCATGTAGTCGGAAAGGAACGGGACGCCGGTCCAGGTGGACGGGAACGGCGAAACCGGACGCAGCACCAGGAACAGCCCCAGGGCGAGGCCGAACCCGAACTGGCCGATGAGCTTGTAGCGCGCCACCAGCCCCTCGGTCTTGCGCCGCACCACCTTCAGGTAGTCGTCGGCGAAGCCCAGCAGGCCCATCCACAGGAGGGCCAGGAGTGGGAGGATCGTATACCAGTTGGTGATCTCGGCCCACAGCAGCGTGGAGATGGCGCACGAGACGAGGATGAGCACGCCGCCCATGGTGGGCGTGCCAGCCTTCTCGAGGTGCGTTTTCGGCCCTTCCCCGCGCACGACCTGCCTGAAGCGGAGGGTGCGCAGCCAGCCGATCATCGAGGGCCCCAGGACGAAGGCCAGCACCAGCGACGTCACCACCGCGCCGGCCGCCCGGAAGGTGAGATACGTGAAGAGGTTGAAGACGATGTGTACGTCGGTGAGCCCGGGAAGGAGGTGGTAGAGCATCAGAAGTCCTCCTCGAAGCGGGGCAGCAGCGACTCCAGCGCCACGCCCCGCGATCCCTTGAGGAGGATCACCTCGTGGCCCCGCAGACGTGGCCTCAGCGCCTCGTACGCCTCCGCCGGCTCGGCGGCGGACAGCAGCCTGGCGCCGGCGCCCCCCTCGAGCCCGTCCGCCGCGCGGGCGAACGCCCCGGTGGCCACGACCAGGTCGATGTCCCTGGCGATCGCCGCCTCCAGCACCCGCCGATGGAGGGCATCGCTCTGCTCCCCCAGCTCCAGCATCGTGCCGAGCACGGCCACGCGGCCGTCGCCCCCACCCTGGGCCTCGAGGAGGTCCAGGGCCGCCTCCACGCTCTGGGGGTTCGCGTTGTAGCAGTCCACCAGCAGGGTCAGGTCTCCGACCGAGCGCACCTCTCCACGCATCGACCCCGCCTTCACCGCCGAGACCCCCCGGGCGGCGGCCTCGTGCTCGACGCCCACGACCTCGGCCACGGCCAGGGCCAGGAGGGCGTTCTGCACGACGTGTCGGCCGGGAACCGACAGCGCCACGGTATGGCCGCGCCAGACGAAGCGGTGGGCGCCCCAGGCGTCCACTTCCACGTCCCGGGGGCGCAGGTCCTCGTCGGCCCGCTCGCTCCAGCCGGCGACGCGCACGTCGGGGCGCAGCGACCGTGCCGTCTCCGGCAGGGAGGGGGGCGTGTCGCCCACGATGGCGTGTCCATCCTCCGGGAGGGCGCGCACGAGGTCGAGCTTCTCGTCGAGGACGCCCTCCACCGAGCCGAGCTTCTCCAGGTGGCTCTCGCCCACGGTGGTCAGGATCCCCACGGTGGGCCGCGCGATGGCGGCGAGGGTCGCGATCTCGCCGGGCTCGTTGGTCCCCATCTCCACCACCACCACGTCCGCGTCGTCGGGCGCGGTGAGCAGCGTCATCGGCATCCCGATGCGGTTGTTGAGGTTGCCCCGCGTGGCGTGGACCTTCCGGGAGGCGCCCAGCGCCCCGGCGGTCAGGTCCTTGGTGCTGGTCTTTCCCGAGGAGCCGGTGATGCCCACGATCGCAGCCCGCAGCGAGCCGCGCCGGTGCGCCGCCAGTCGCCCCAGGGCGACCAGCGTGTCGTCCACGGGGTAGAGCACGGCCGACCCCTCGCCCGCCACGGGCTGCGAGACCACGGCGCCGCGGGCGCCCGCCGCCACGGCGTCCCCCACGAAGTCGTGGCCGTCGAAGCGCTCGCCCTGCAGAGCCACGTACAGGTGGCCGGGCGCGGTCGAGCGCGAATCGGTGCTCACCCCGGTGAACTCGAGCCCCTCCACCGCCTGGTCCCCACGCAGCCCCAGGGCGCGGCGCACCTCGGCGTCGGTCCACGCGAAGGCGCTCATGCGGCCCCCCGGGCGCCCAGCGCCTCCCGCACGATCTCGCGCTCGTCGAAGGGGCGCCGCTCGGTCCCGACGACCTGGTAGCGCTCGTGGCCCTTGCCGGCCAGCACCACCACGTCGCCCGGCTCCGCCATCGCCAGGGCGCGGGCGATGGCCCGCCGGCGATCGGCGATGCGCTCGAAGGAGGCTCCGGACAGGCCCTCCTCCAGGTCGTCCAGGATCCGCTCCGGATCCTCGGTACGGGGGTTGTCCGACGTGAGCAGCACGAGATCGGCGTGGCGGGCGACGGCCTCGGCCATGGGGCGGCGCTTGCCGCGGTCCCGGTCCCCGCCCGCTCCGAAGAGCACCACCAGCCGCCCCGTCGTGAGGGGGGCCAGGGTGGCCAGGATGCTGTCGAGGGCGTCGGGGGTGTGGGCGAAGTCCACGATCACCGAGACGGGATCGCGGGCCACGACCTCGAGCCGGCCCGGCACCTGCGGCGCCATCGC
>JAHWKH010000155.1 GCA_019347995.1 Gemmatimonadota bacterium
GTGCTGCGGGCGGGCGCGGCGCGGGGCGAGCGGTCGCTGGTGCTGTGCGACAACACGGGCCAGCTCGAGCGGCTGGAGGAGTTGCTGGGCGGGCCGGAGCGGGTGCCGGAGGGGGCGTCGCTGGCGATCGGGTCCGTCGCGGGCGGGTTCGTTCTGGAGGGCGACGAACCGCTGCGCGTGCTCACCGACCACGAGATCTTCCGCCGAGCGCGGCGGGTGCGGCGCGGACGGCGGTTCCGGGGCGGCGGCGCGATCGAGTCGCTGAGCCAGCTCCAGCCGGGCGACTACGTGGTGCACATGGACCACGGCGTCGGCCGCTACCAGGGTATGGAGCGGGTGACGGTGAGCGAGACCACGCTCGAGTCGCTGGCGATCGAGTACGCGGGCGGCGAGATCCTGCGGCTGCCCGTCTACCGGCTGGACCTGATCGAGCGGTGGACCTCGGACACGGATGAGAGCGACCCGCCGCGCGTCCACCGCATCGGCGGGAAAGACTGGAGCCGGACCAAACGGAAGACGCAGAAGGCGATCGAGCAGATGACCGCCGAGCTCCTCCAGCTCTACGCACAGCGCGAGGCCGCCAGCGGCTTCGCCTACTCCCCCGACACGCGCTGGCAGAAGGAGATGGAGTCGAGCTTCCTCTACGAGGACACGCCCGACCAGCGCACGGCCACCGAGGACGTCAAGCGCGACATGGAGTCGGATCGGCCCATGGATCGCCTCATCTGCGGCGACGTGGGCTACGGCAAGACCGAGATCGCCATCCGGGCGGCCTTCAAGGCGGTGCAGGACGGAAAGCAGGTGGCGGTCCTGGCCCCCACCACCATCCTGGTCGAGCAGCACCGGCACACGTTCGAGGAGCGGCTGGCCGACTACCCGGTGCGCGTGGAGGCGCTCTCCCGCTTCCGCACGGCGAAGGAGACGAAGGCCATCCTCGATCGCGTGGAGGCGGGGGAGGTCGACATCGTCATCGGCACCCACCGCCTCCTCTCCAGGGACGTGGCGTTCCACGACCTGGGGCTCATGGTGGTGGACGAGGAGCAGCGCTTCGGCGTCAAGCACAAGGAGCGCCTCAAGCAGATCAAGAGCTCCGTGGACGTGCTCACGCTCACCGCGACACCCATCCCCCGCACGCTGTACATGTCGCTCTCCCGCGTCCGCGACCTCACCCTCATCCGGACGCCGCCGCGGGACCGCATGCCGATCCTCACCCACGTGCTGCCGTGGAGCGAGGGGATCGTGTCCGAGGCGATCCACCGGGAGCTGGACCGGGGCGGGCAGGCGTTCGTGCTGCACAACCGCGTCGAGACCATCCACAGCTTCGCCGAGAAGATCGGGCGCCTGGTGCCCGAGGCGCGCACCACCGTCGCCCACGGCCAGATGGGCGCCCGGGAGCTGGACGAGCACATGACGGCCTTCGTCGACGGCGAGGTCGACGTGCTGGTGTGCACGTCCATCATCGAGAACGGCCTGGACGTGCCCAATGCCAACACGCTCATCGTGGACCGGGCCGACCGCTTCGGCCTCTCCCAGCTCTACCAGATCCGGGGACGCGTGGGCCGCTCGGACCGGCGGGCGTACTGCTACCTCGTGGTACCGCCCAACGTCGACGAGGAGGCGGAGCGCCGCCTGCGCGTGCTGGAGCACTACACCGAGCTCGGCAGCGGCTACTCCGTGGCCCTGAAGGACCTGGAGCTGCGGGGCGCGGGCAACCTGCTGGGCGCCGACCAGTCCGGCTTCGCCCACGCGGTCGGCCTCGACACCTACCTCCGGCTGCTCGAGAAGACGGTGGAGAAGCTGCGCGAGGGGGCCGACGCCGAGGACCGCCCCGACCCGGAGATCTCCCTGGCCGGATCGGCGTACCTGCCCGAGGGTTATATTTCGGACCCGGGCCAGAAGCTCCATCTTTATCGCCGCCTCTCCCGGGTGCGGCACCACGCCGAGGTGTCAGGCCTCAGGGACGAGCTGACCGATCGCTTCGGTCCGCCGCCCCCGGAGGTCGAGCGGCTCCTGGACCAGGGCACGCTGCGGCTGCTGGGCAGGAGCGTGGGCATCGAGCGAGTGATGGTGCGGGCGAAGACGGCCCGGATCAGCTTCGCGACCGGCGTCGTGCCCAGGCTCCACCTCCTCGAGCGGCCCCTGCGGGACCGGCAGGTCGAGGTGGCGGTGCGCAGGATGAACCCTCTCTCGCTGGAGCTGAAGGCTCTGGGGCCGGAGCCCCTCACCGGGACGCTCATCCGCGCCCTGGAGCTGCTCGTGGAGAGGCAGGCGGAGGCGGCCTGAGGGCCGCCGCCGGACAGACGGCACGCGCGCTCCGGCGCTCCGGCGGATGCCCGGAGCCGATACCGCAGCGCTTTCGTTCGACATGACCCCGCACCACCGGAGACGCTCGATGCGACGCTTCGCCTGGGCCCTGCTGCCCGCGATGATCCTGCCCCTGGCCGCCTGCGACGATGGCGGTACCAGCGGTCTCGTGGTGGCACGGGCCGCCGACCACCAGCTCACGGTGGGCCAGACGGTGCGCCTGATCGCGCCGGAGAACAACCTGCCGGCGCAGCGCCAGGTGGTGGAGGCGGTGGCCGATCTGTGGATCGACTACACGCTGCTGGCCGAGGCCGTCTCCGGCGACACGACCCTCGCGAACGTCGACTTCTCGCCGCTGGTCCGCCAGCAGGCCGAGGGTCGCATGATCGTGGCGCTGCGCGATTCCCTCGTGCAGGTCGACACGACCATCAGCGAGGAGGAGCTGCGCCGGCGATTCGCGCAGGAAGCGCCCGGCGCCAGCGTGCGCGCGCGCCACATCCTGCTCGCGTGGCCGGACCAGGCCACCGACGCCCAGCGCGACACCGTGCGGGCCGCCGCGGAGGCGCTCCTGGAGCGCGCGCGGGCGGGGGAGGACTTCGCCGAGCTGGCCGGGGAGCACAGCCAGGATCCCGGCAGCGCCTCCCAGGGCGGCGACCTCGGCTTCTTCGGCCGTGGCGACATGGTGCGCCCCTTCGAGGACGCCGCCTTCGCCCTGGAGCCCGGCGAGATCAGCGACGTGGTGGAGACGCCCTACGGACTCCACATCATCAAGGTCGAGGAGAAGGAGGTCCCCGACATGGAGGAGGCCGGACCCCAGTTCCGGCAGATGATGATCCAGCAGCGGCAGTTCCAGGCCGAATCCACGTACGTGGCGGGGATCGAGGAAGGCGCCGATCCGACGGTGGTCGACGACGCCGTCCAGGTCGTGCGCCAGCTGGCCCGGGAGCCCACCACCCGCCTGAGCGGACGCGCCCAGGATCGTCGCCTGGTGCGCTACCAGGGCGGCGCCCTCACGGCCGGTGAGGTACAGGAGTTCATGCAGTCGCGCCCGCCCCAGTACCGCGGGCAGGTCGTGAACGCCACCGACGACCAGCTCGAGGAGGGCATCCTCATGGCGCTGGCCCAGCGCGAGCTGCTGATCGCCGAGGCCGAGAGGGCAGGCCTGGGCCTCACGAGCGAGGAGCAGGACTCGGTGATCGCCGAGGCCCGGCGCGCCTTCCGGGACGCGGCGCGCCAGCTCGGCCTGCTGGACATCCAGCCGGAGCCGGGGCAGGCGAGAGGCGAGGCCGTCGAGGCCCGGGTGGAGTCCCTGCTCCAGGCCATCCTGCAGGGTCAGCAGGACGTGATCCCGCTGGGGGCCGTCTCCTTCACGCTGCGCCGCCAGTACGAGGCGCGCACGTACCCGTCCGCCATCGATCGGGCCGTCGAGCAGCTCGAGGAGGTCCGGGGGCCCGACGCCGGCGCGGCGCCCCAGGGCATGCCGCCCCAGGGAGCTCCCCCCCAGGGCACGCCGCCCGGAGACGCTCCTCCGGAGGGAGCCCAGCCGCCGGCCGGACCCCAGCCGCCTCCCGGAGGCGGAGCCTAGCAGCAGGCCCGGACCGGAACCCGCCGTGCCCGCACCGGTATCACTGGAGGGGTCGGCCCTCGCGGGGCTGGCCCCTCGTCGTACGGGCGGCCTCGGCGCATCGAGCGTCGGCCCGACCCGCCTCCTCCCCAGTGAACCCCCGGGGACCATGATCCGCAGGACGCTCTTCGCCGGCCTCGTCGCCGCAGCCGCCGCCACCCCCGCGCACGCCCAGGACCTGAGGGTCCCGGGCGGAGCCACGGACGACCTCGTGGAGCGGGTGGTCGCGATCGTGGGTGACTCCGTCGTCACCCTCACCCAGCTGCAGGAGTACATGCTCCTCCTTCGGGCGCAGGGACAGACGCCGCCCGACGATCCGCCGGGACGCCAGGCGTTTCAGGCCGAGGCGCTCGACGCCCTGGTCAACCAGCAGCTCATCCTCCAGGCGGCCGCCCGCGACTCCACGCTCGTTCCCGACGAGGACGAGATCGAGAGCCGCGTCACGGCGGGGCTGGAGCAGACCATCGAGGGCATGGGCGGCGAGCAGACCTTCCAGCAGGCGCTGGCCGCCCAGGGGCTGACGCGGGCGGCGTACCGCGACCAGCTGAAGCAGCGGCTGCGCCGCGAGCAGATCCAGCGCCTCTTCATGGCCAGCCGCCTGCGTCAGTCCACGCCGGTATCGGTCACGGAGGCGGAGCTCCGCTCCGTCTTCGATTCCGTGAAGGCGTCGCTGGGCCAGCGGCCGGAGCTGATCACGGTCCGGCAAGCGGTGGTCCGCTCGACCGCGTCCGATTCGGCATGGGCCGAGGCCCGGCGGGAGGCGGACAGCCTCCTGGCGCGGGTCCGGGCCGGCGAGGAATTCGCGGCCGTGGCCACGGAGGCCACGGACGATCCGAGCGGGACGGCCTCCGGGGGCGACCTGGGCTGGTTCCGCCGCGGTCGCATGGTGCCGGCATTCGAGCGCATGGCGTTCGCGCTCCGTGACGACCAGGTGAGCGAGCCGGTCCGCACGGAGTTCGGCTGGCACGTCATCAAGGTGGAGCGGTCGCGTCCGGGCGAGGTGAAGGCGCGCCACATCCTGGTCCGTCCGGAGATGGACGCGGGCGGCTCGGAGCAGGCGCGCATGCTGGCCGACTCGCTGGCCGCCCGCGTGCGGGGCGGCGAGCGGCTCTCTACGCTCCTGCGCGAGTTCGAGGGCCAGCTGAACGATCAGGTCCCCGATTCCCTCACCATCCCCCGGAACCAGCTCGACGAGGCGGTGCCGAACGCGTGGCGCCAGCCCCTGCGCACCGCCTCCCAGGGCGACATCCTCGGACCGTTCCCCTTCCAGGCCGGCGAGGACACGCACTACGTCGTGGCCGAGGTGACGGAGGTGCGTGCCGCCGGCGAGTACGCCTTCGAGGACCTGCGGGGACAGCTCGAGAGGCAGCTGCGGGAGCAGAAGCAGATCGAGCGGGTCCTCCAGCGCCTGCGCGACCGCATCTACGTGGACGTGCGTCTGTGACGCGGCTCACCCACGCCCGGTGAACGGGGGCCGCGGCGACCGCCTCGCCGTCACCCTGGGCGATCCCCGGGGCATCGGTCCGGAGGTGGCCGCCGCGGGCCTCCGGAGTCTGCGGGCCGAACGCCCCGACGCCCACATCGTCCTGGTGGGTCCCGACGGCGCCGATCCCGGGCTGTGCGACTACGTCTCCGTGGGTCCGTTCGACGGCAGCGAGTCGTCGGCGGGGCGCACCTCCGCGGAGGCCGTCCGGCGGGCCGTGGGGCTGGCTCTCGACGGGCGGGTGGGCGCCGTCGTGACGGCCCCCATCGCCAAGCCGGCGTGGCACGCAGTGGGCCTGACCGCTCCGGGGCACACCGAATTCCTGCAGGAGCTGGCGGGGGCGGCCTCCGTGGGCATGATGATGCACGCGGAGCGGACCCGCCTGGGCGCGCCCCTGCGGGTCCTGCTGGCGACGACGCACCTGGCCCTGCGGGACGTTCCCCTGCGGCTGAGCGCCGATCTGCTCGTGGAGCAGACCCGGCTCCTGGACCGGGCGCTCAGGGACGACTGGGGCTTTTCCGCGCCCCGCCTGGGGCTGTGCGCCTTCAACCCCCACGCCTCGGACGGAGGCCTCTTCGGCGACGAGGAGGAGCGCGTCTACGCACCCGCCCTGGCCCGACTGCGGGACGCCGGCGTGGCCGCCGAAGGGCCCCTGTCCGCCGACACCGTGTTCGCCCGCGCCCTCGAGGGCGGCCTGGACGCCGTGGTGGCGCCCTACCACGACGTCGGGATGGCGGCGTTCAAGACCGTCGCCTTCGGCGCCGGCGTGAACGTGACGCTGGGGCTGCCCTTCGTGCGCACGTCCCCCGACCACGGGACCGCCTTCGATCTGGCGGGAACCGGCCGGGCCGATCCCTCCTCCATGCTCGAGGCGCTGCGCCTGGCGCTGCGCCTGGCCGGATCGCGCTTTGACACCCCCCCTCCCCGGAAATAGCTTC
>JAHWKH010000156.1 GCA_019347995.1 Gemmatimonadota bacterium
GGGGTCCGAGCACCGCGGCCGGAGGCGCTCGGAGGTGGTTGACGTGCGGCGGACCATGCGAGCGTCGCTCGAGACCGGCGGCGTGCCGCTGCGGCTCAGGCATCGCCCCCGGCGCCCCCGGCGACCGGAGCTGTACGTCCTCTGCGACGTGTCGACGAGCGTGACGAGCGCGAGCGTGTTCTTCCTCTCGGTCCTCCACGCCCTCCACGACGGAGAGGGCGGACTGCACGGTGCTCACGCAGTGGCCGCACGTCATGTCGTTCACGGCGATGTCGACGGTCTTCATGGATCCTCCTCCGGCTCGACGCCGGTATCGATGTCGGGTCACGGGCCTACGGGCCGCCGGGGCGGGGCAGAGCCACCAATACGGCCGTCACCATGAGCACGGCCAGGGCCAGCAGCACCTCCACGGAGGCGGGGAGGCGGAACAGCCCCACCCGCGGACGCCCCTTGATAGCCGGGCGTACCACCCGCCAGTTGTAGAACCCCAGGGCGACGGCGGGGACCACCAGGGCGAGCTTCAGCAGCAGGGTGCGCCCGTACGAGGTGCCGAACAACGCGCCGATGCCCCCCACCTGGAGCCAGGCGCTCACCAGCCCGCTGAGCACCAGCATCCCCACGGCCACCACGGCCAGGCGCGAGAACGCGGCCACCAGCACGTCGAGCCCGGGCAGGATGCCGTCCTCCTCGCTCTCCACGCCCTCCCGCAGGGCGGGGATGCCCACCAGCAGCACGCAGGCCAGCGTGCCGGCCCAGAGTCCCGCCGCTGCCACGTGGACGCCGTCGTTCAACACCGCCAGGACCGTGGGTCCTGCGGCGGCCGCGTGCCCCGAGAGGGCCACGGCCAGCGGCATGCCCATCCCCGCCGAGGCCGCCACCCACCAGCCCCTCGCCCGGGCGCCCCCCGCCCCCGGCCACGCCACGCCGAGCAGGAAGAGGCTCGCCAGGCCGAGATGGAGGGCCCAGCCGGCCCCCCACGTGCTCTCCAGCAGGGCTCCCAGACGGGTGGGCCGCCACGCGTCGGCCCCGAAGAGGGCGGTGGCCTGCAGGACGAGCCGCACCGGCACGAGGGCGAGGGCGAGCCCGCCCACCGCCCACGCCAGCGTGCGGGAGCGCCGCGCCGCCGGTGCCAGGATCCCACCCAGGCGCTCGCCACCGGCCGTGGCTCCCGCCACCGCGAGTCGGAAGGCGGGAACGCCCACCATGCCGATCACGGCGGTGAAGAAGAGCCAGCGGACCGACAGACCCAGGGGCGCGGTGGCGGCGCTCCGCTCCGGGCCGTCCTCCGTCTCCTCGACCGCGACCGGCGCCGGAGCGGGGGCGGGTACGGTGTCCAGGGTGTCGGACGTGGCCGGCCGGTCCACGCGGAATCCGTAGCTGCCCCGGATGGGGTGGCCGTCGGGCCCGGCGGTGCGCCACTCCACCGTGTAGCTTCCCGACGGCAGCGGCCGCTCCAGCGCGGCCCGGATCTCACGCCCTCCGGAGCCCGGCACCGTCTCCGGATCGGCCACGCCCGCCAGCACCCCCCCGGATCCCCGCACCGTGATCGTGCTGAGGGACGGCTGCACCGCCGTCGTGTAGCGGAGGCGTACCTCTTCGATCTCGTGGGTGTGGACGGTGTCGGCCGCGGGGTACGCCGCCTCCAGCTCCGTGTGGAACCGAGGCGCCGTCCGGGACGCGTCGTCCGGGGACGGGGCCGCGTCCGCCGCCGTCGCCGTCGCCGCTCCGGCCACCAGGGCCAGGGCCGCGGCCAGGGCGCTTCGGCGCCACCCCCACCGGCGCTCTCCCTCGGCGAGCCTCAAGCCGACGCCAACCCCGTCCGGAGAGCCGACTCCACCGCTTCCACGAAGCGGTCCAGCTCCTCCGGGGTCGTGTAGACGGAGGGCGAGACCCGGATGCCCTGGAACTCGTCGTGGACGATGGGCGTCGTCAGGATCCGGTGCTCCGCCCACAGCCAGTCCACCAGCGCCACCGTATCGAGCCCCTCCACCTCCACGTTCGCGATGCCGCAGGCGAAGCCCGGCTCCAGGCTCGTATGCAGGCGCACCCGGTCGTGCTCCAGCAGGCGCCGGGCCCAGCTGTCGCGCAGGTGCACCAGGCGCGCCGCCTTCCGCTGCGGCCCCAGCCCTTCGTGGAAGGTGAGGGCCTCGGCCACGGCCAGGTACGGGGCCGCCGGATGCGTGCCGATCTCCTCGAACTTGCGGATGTCGCCCTCCTTGCCCACGGGCGGCGCCTGCAGCGGCCAGAGATCCTCGATGAGGTCGCGCCGCACGTAGAGAAGCCCGGTGCCGATGGGCGCGAACAGCCACTTGTGCAGGCTGGTGGCGTAGTAGTCGCACGCCAGCTCGTCCAGGGTGAAGTCGAAGTGTGCGAGGGCGTGGGCGCCGTCGACGATGAGGGGGATGTCGTGGCGGCGCGCCATGGCCACCAGCTCGCGGACGGGCAGGATCTGCCCGGTGAGGTTGATCATGTGGCAGGCCAGGATGAGCCGGGTCCTCGGCGTGATCCCCGCCTCGAAGCGCCGCACGACCTCCGCCGGGTCCTCCGCCGGCACGGGGAGGCGGATCTGCCGCATCACGATGCCCTCGCGCCGCTCCCGCTGCCGGAAGGTCTGGATCATCCTGGGATAGTCCTGCGTCGACGTGAGCACCTCGTCGCCGGGCTCCAGGTCGAAGCCCATCTGGCAGATCTGCAGGCCTTCGGACGCGTTGCGGGTCAGCGCCACCTCCTCGGTGTCCACGCCCCACGCCCGGGCCATGCGCTGCCGCACGCCCTCGCGCTGGGGCTCCAGGATCCGCCACATGGCCACCGGCGGGGCGTGGTTCGAGAACTCCAGGTGGCGCCGCTGCGCCTCCATGACGAAGGCCGGGGCGGGGCTCACGCCTCCATTGTTCAGGTTCACCAGGCTGCGATCCACGTCGAACGCCCGCTGCACCAGCGCCCAGAAGTCCTCGTCGTCGGCCATCTCGGCCGCGCCTCCGGAGTGGCCGGCCAGCTCGCGACCGATGTCCAGGGCGTCGGCCCTGAGGAGGGTGGGGCGGACGGAGAGGCCGGCGGCCGCCCAGGCGGCAGGCAGGCCGACGGCGCCGAGGAACTCGCGTCGGGTCGTCATGGGAAGCGGCTCCTTCCATGGGTGCGGGGCGGGGCGCGGCCGGGGGATCGGAGCGGCCCGCGGACCACGATAGCCCGCCGCACCCCGGGGTGTCCACGCGGAACAAAGGCCAGGCCGCGTCCTATTCCTCGGAGGACTCGAGTCCGCGGCGCTCCGCCGCATGCCCCGAATAGATGCCGCATTCATGACACCTGTCCGTTCCCGCGCGTACGCCGCCCTCTCGGCTGCCCTGGCCATGGCGCTGGGGTCCCCGCCGGCGCACGCCCAGGTGCCCGATTCGGTGGCCGCCGACTCGGTGCCATACAGCGTCGAGGGCATCACCATCGCGGTCGTGCGGCCCGTGTCCACCACGGGCGGCGCTTCGGCCGTGGTGGTGAAGCTCGACTCCATGCCCAGCCTTCCCGCGCCCACGATGGAGCAGGTGATGCGGGCCATGCCGCTCATCGTGATCCGGCGGAACTCCCGCGGCGAGGCCCAGCCCGCGCTCCGGGGAGCGGACGACCGGCAGGTGGCGGTGCTGGTGGACGGCGTGCCCCTCTCGCTGGGGTGGGACCATCGCTCGGACCTCTCGGCCATCCCCCTCACCGCGGCGCGGGAGATCACGCTGGTGCGGGGCCTGCCGTCGGTGCTGCACGGACCGAACGTCCTGGGCGGCGTGGTCGAGGTGAACGTGGCCCGGGGCGCGACCCGTCAGCCGCCCCCCGAGCCCCTTTCGTTCAGCGGCTCGGTGGACCACCTGGGAGGGCGCGCCGGGGCCGTCACCGGCGGCCGCCTCTTCGAGAACCTCTCCAGCCAGTGGGTCGTCCGGGCAGGGGCGGGCTACCAGGAGCGTCCGGGGTTCGCCCTGGCCGGCGGGCTGCCGGGAGCGCCCGCCTTCCTCACCGCCGACGGCGACCTGCGCCTCAACAGCGACTCGCAGCGCTTCGACGGCTTCGTCGCGGCGCGGTATCTGGGCGACGGTGGCCAGTGGCTCTCGCTGTCGGCGTCCGGCGCGACCATGGAGCGAGGGGTCCCGCCGGAAGCCCACATCCTCGATCCGCGCCTGTGGCGCTACGGCGCCGACCAGCGGCTGGTGGCCGCCCTGACCGGAGGCACGGGCCATCACGAGACGGCCTGGGGCGAGGGCGACCTGGAGGCCAGCGTCGGCGTCCATGCGACCCACCAGGTCATCGACGAGTTCGATTCCCCGGCCTACGACCGGCACTCGGGCGGGGAGGTGGGCGACGACCGCACCGTGACGCTCCGCCTGCTGGGCGACCACACCCTTGGCGAGCGGGGCGAGCTGCGCGCGGCCGCCACGTACGCGGACGTGAGCCACGACGAGCGCATCGACGGCGGCTCCCCCACCGCCTACCGGCAGCGGCTGTGGAGCCTGGGCTCGGAGGTCGAGTGGCGCTTCGAAGGGCTGGCGGGTCTTCCGGGCTTCTCCCAGACGCGTCTGACCCTGGGCGCCGCGGCGGACGGCGCCGACACGCCCGAGTCGGGGGACAAGCCGCCCCTGGGCCGGCTCTGGGACTGGGGGTCGCGACTCGGCTTCACGTCGGTATACGGCGGTGGGTCGCTCCTCGTCCACGGGGGCGTTAGCCGGCGCACGCGCTTCCCGGCGCTGCGGGAGCTGTACTCCGGCGCGCTGGGCCGGTTCGAGCCCAACCCGGACCTCAGGCCCGAGGTGCTCACGGGCGGCGAGCTGGGGTTCACGCTGCGCTCGGGCGTCAACGAGCTGCAGGTCGTGGGCTTCCACCAGCGGCTGGCCGACGGCATCGTGCGCGCCTCCGTGCAGACGCCGGAGGGCAGCCGCTTCCAGCGGGTCAACCAGGCCGCGATCCGCAGCACCGGCCTCGAGCTGATGGGCAGCGGCGCGCTCGGGCCCCTGGCCGTCTCCGGCGACCTCACGCTGCAGCGCACGCGGGGATACGATGACGAGGGGGGCTCCTTCCGACTCGAGTACGAGCCGGCGTGGGTGGGCAAGCTCGGCACCCAGGCGCCGCTCCCCTGGGAGGTGGTGGCGTGGGGCGACGTCCGCTTCATGGCCGACCAGTACTGCGAGAACCCCGAGGTGGGGGGGCTCGAGGCGTTCTCCACCGACCCGAACGTGGACGTGGGGGTGAGGCGCTCCTTCTCCAGCGGGGCCGGCAGGTCGACGCTCTCCCGCCTCGAGGTGAGCCTGGCGGTGGACAACGTCGGCGATGCCGCCGTCTTCGACCAGTGCGGCCTTCCGCAGCCGGGCCGGACCTTCCGGATGCAGATGCGTCTCTGGTGATCCGTGTCACGTTCCTCGGCACGGCCGCCGCTCGCCCCACCGTCGGCCGCAACGTCAGCGGCATGGCCGTGCAGCGCGAGGGCGACCTCATGCTGTTCGACTGCGGAGAGGGCACCCAGCGCCAGATGATGCGCTATGGGACCGGCTTCTCCGTGGGCGCCATCTTCGTCACGCATACCCACGCCGACCACGTCCTGGGGATCACGGGCCTCCTGCGCACGATGGGTCTGCAGGGCCGGTCCGAGCCGCTGGAGCTGTACGGCCCGCCGGGCAGCGCCCCCGTTCTGGACACCCTGGTGCACCTGGGCATGGAGCGGATCGGGTTTTCGGTCCAGGTGCGCGAGATGGCGCCCGGCGACCGGGTGAGGCGCGACGCCTACGACGTGGTGGCCTTTCCCGTGGCCCACGGCACGCGCTCCGTGGGCTGGGCCCTGGAGGAGCACGACCGGCCCGGCCGCTTCGACGTGGAGCGTGCCCGGTCGCTGGGCATTCCCGAGGGGCCGCTGTTCGGGCGGCTGCACCGGGGGGAGAGCGTCGAGGTGGACGGGCGCACCTTCACGCCCGGAGAGGTGGTGGGACCGCCGCGGCCGGGCCGGCGCGTGCTCTACACGGGAGACACGCGTCCGTCCAAGCGGGTCGCGGGGGTGGCGACGGGCGCCGACCTCCTGGTGCACGAGGCCACCTTCGGCGAGGAGGAGGAGGTGCGGGCGCGGGAGACGTTCCACTCCACGGCCGGGGGCGCGGCGCGCCTGGCGGCCGACGCCGGGGTGCGCCGGCTGGTGCTCACGCACCTGTCGGCGCGCTACGCGGAGAGCCCCGCGGAGCTCCAGCGTGAGGCGTCGGCCCACTTTCCCGGCGCGGTCATCGCCTACGACGGGCTGACCCTCGAGATCCCCTACGCGGACGGAGACGAGGCGTGAGCGCATTCCTCGGATTCGATCCCGCCGCGGGTGCCTGGGCCTCGCCCGAGGGCGAG
>JAHWKH010000157.1 GCA_019347995.1 Gemmatimonadota bacterium
CGTACGGTCTTCCAGGGAGCTCCGTCATGGGCGCGGGACGAGACGAGCCGGACCTCTTCCAGGACACGGCAGGGTCCGGCGAGGGCGGGAAGGCGGATTCGCGGCCGCACGTGCGGCAACGGAAATCCGCCGCCCCCCTCGCCGCCCGCGTCCGCCCCCGCACCCTCGACGAGTTCCGCGGCCAGGAGAAGCTGCTCGCCCCGGGCAAGCCGCTCCGGGTGATGCTGGAGAAGGGCCACCCCACCAGCATGATCCTGTGGGGCCCCCCGGGCTCGGGGAAGACGACGCTGGCCCGCATCGTCGCGGAGGCCACCGACGCCACGTTCGTCCCGTTCAGCGCGGTCACGGAAGGGATCGGGCGCGTCCGCGAGATCATCGCCGAGGCGGCCGTCCGGCTCCAGGCCACCGGGCGGCGCACCATCCTCTTCTGCGACGAGATCCACAGGTTCAACAAGGCCCAGCAGGACGCCTTCCTTCCGCACGTGGAGGAGGGCACCGTGGTGCTCATCGGCGCCACCACCGAGAATCCGTCGTTCGAGATCGTCCGACCCCTCCTGTCCCGCGCGCCCGTCCTCGTGCTCGAGCCATTGGGCGAGGAAGACCTGACGGAGATCCTCGGGGACGCGCTCGCCGACGAGGACCGCGGCCTGGGCGCCCATGGCGTCACCGCCGACCCGGAGGCGCTGGCGTTCCTGGCCCAGGGGGCCGACGGCGACGCGCGGCGGGCGCTGGGCGCGCTGGAGGCGGCCGTCAGCCTGGTTGGGAAGGGCGGCCACCTGGACACGGAGGCCGCGCGCGAGGGGCTCCAGCACCGCTTCGCCGTCTACGACAAGGGCGGCGAGCAGCACTTCAACCTCATCAGCGCGCTCCACAAGGCCGTGCGCGGGAGCGACCCCGACGGCGCGCTCTACTGGCTGGCGCGCATGGTGGAGGGCGGCGAGGACCCCCTCTACCTGGCCCGGCGCCTGGTGCGCATCGCGTCGGAGGACGTCGGTCTGGCCGATCCCCGGGCCCTCCAGGTCACGCTCGCCGCGAAGGACGCCTACCATTTCCTGGGAAGCCCCGAGGGCGAGCTCGCCCTGGCGGAGGCCGTCGTCTATCTGGCCACCGCGCCCAAGTCCGTGGGCGTCTACACGGCGTGGAAGGCGGCGCTGGCCCGGGCCCGGGAGACACCGTCCGAGCCCGTCCCACTGCACATCCGCAACGCGCCCACGTCGCTCATGAAGGACCTCGGGTATGGCGAAGGGTACCGCTACGACCCGTCGGAGGAGCACGGCGTCGCCGGCCAGGCCTACCTGCCCGAGGCCCTCGAGGGGGAGCGCTTCTACCAGCCGGGCACCCAGGGATACGAGGTGACGCTCGGGGAACGGCTGGCCTGGTGGGCGGAGAAGCGGCGCGAGGCGCGGGCCCGGCGAATCGACGCGGAGCCCGGCGCCGGGGACGGGGGTAGTGAGGAGTCATGACGCCTTCTGCAGGAGCGTCGCCGGCGCTATCGTGTGCCGGGCGACGCCCACGACCGACCCACACCACGGACGCGTAGCATTCCCACCCAGCTCATCGACCTGAAGACCCCCGTGGACCGGGCGGTCCTGGTAGGGGCTCCCCTGAAGCAGCTCGATCCGAGGCTGGCCGACGAGCACCTGGAGGAGCTCGCCCGCCTCACCGACACGGCGGGGGGCAAGGTCACGGCCGTGATCCGCCAGCGCATCGACGCGCCCCATCCCCGCTTCTACATCGGCGAGGGCAAGGCCGCCGAGCTGAGGGACGCCGTCCAGGAGACGTCCGCGAACCTGGTGATCATGGACGAGGAGCTCACGCCCGCCCAGGGAAAGAACCTGGAGGAGCTCCTCGGCGTGCGCGTCATGGACCGCTCCGAGCTCATCCTCGACATCTTCGCCACGCGCGCCCGCTCCCGTGAGGCGCGCATGCAGGTGGAGCTGGCGCAGCTGGAGTACCTGCTCCCCCGCCTGAGGCGGATGTGGAGCCACCTCTCGCGTATCCGCGGCGGCATCGGCCTTCGCGGTCCGGGCGAGACCCAGCTCGAGACGGACCGCCGCCTGATCGGCACCCGCATCGCCGACCTGAAGGACAAGCTCCAGGACGTGGCCCAGGCCCGGGCGGTGCAGCGCCAGGGCCGGGGCGGCCAGTTCCGGGCGGCGCTGGTGGGGTACACCAACGCGGGGAAGTCCTCGCTCCTGCGGGCGCTCTCGGGCGCAGACCTGTTCGTCGAGGACCGTCTCTTCGCCACCCTCGACTCGGCCACGCGCTCCGTGGATCTGGGGGACGGCTACGAGGCCCTGGTCACCGACACCGTGGGCTTCATCCGCAAGCTTCCCCACCACCTGGTGGCGTCGTTCCGCTCCACGCTGGAGGAGGCGCGGGAGGCGGACCTCCTGCTGCACGTCATCGACGCCTCCCACAGCGACTGGGACGAGCAGGTCGACGTCGTGCAGGAGGTGCTGGAGGAGCTGGAGCTGGACCAGCGGCCGCAGATCCTGGTCTTCAACAAGATCGACCGCCTGACCCACGGTGAGGAGGACGCGCTCCGCGAGCGCATCCGTGCCTTCGACCCCACGCCCGCCGTCTTCGTCTCGGCCCTCGAGGAGGGGAGCCAGGAGGCGCTCAAGGAGACGCTCAAGGCGCGCATGCGCCAGCGGCTCCAGCACGTGCGCCTGCGGATTCCGGCCCGCGACGGCCAGACGCTGGCCCAGCTGTACCGGGAGGGCGAGGTGCTGTCGCGAGAGGACCAGGGATCCGGCATCGATCTGACCGTGCGCATCCCGTCGGCGCTGCTGGGCAAGCTGCGCCAGCGCGAGGGACTGGATATCCTGGAGGTCGCGTGAAGGCGGCCGCCCGCTGATGGAGCGGGTCTATTTCGTGGGTCCAGGCCGCATGGGCATGGCGCTCGGATACGCGCTCTGGCAGGCCGACGCGGCCGAATCGCTCACGTACAGCGGCCGGAGGCCCGACCCGCCGTCGCATCCGCTCTTCGTCCAGGGCATCGCCCGGTACGAGTTCGGCCTCGAGCGCCCGGCGCCGGGAACGACCGTCGTCGTCCTCACGGTACCCGACGACGTGCTGCCCGAGATGGCCCACGCCCTGGCGGGGCAGGGCGACGGGCCTCCGGGATGTGCCGCCTTCCACTGCTCGGGCGCCCTCTCCACCGACGTGCTGGCGCCCCTCCACGCCCGGGGCTATGACGTGGGGTCGCTCCACCCGCTCCAGTCCATCGCCCACCCGGTGACGGGCGCCGACCTGCTGCCCGGATCGGCGTTCGCCGTGTCGGGGGGACGGGAGGCGTCGGCGGTGGCGCGCCGCCTGGTGGCGGCCCTGGGCGGGGTGCCGCTCACCGTGCCCGTGACCGGACGGCCCCTCTACCATGCGGCCGCCGTGACGGTGTCGAATCACCTCACGGCGCTGGTGGCCATGGCGGGCCGGCTCCTGGTGCGGGCCGGCGTGCCGGAGGCGCAGGCGCTGCCCGCCCTGCTACCGCTGGCGCGGGGGACCCTGGAGAACCTGGAGACCATGGGCGTGGGGCCCTCCCTCACCGGACCGGTGCAGCGGGGCGACGTGGAGACGGTGCTCCTGCATCTGCGCGCCATGGAGCCACGGGATCGCGCGGTCTACACCGCCCTCGGGCGGGAGATGGTGGAGCTGGCCTCCGCGTTCGGGCTCGCGGACGAGGTGGCGGAGCGGTTGGGGAGCGCGTTCGACAGGGAGGAGGAAGGCCGGTGAGGCTCTATGTCAACATCGACCACGTGGCGACGGTGCGGCAGGCCCGGCGCACCGACGAGCCCGACCCGGTCCGGGCCGCGGTCCTGGCCGAGCTGGGAGGGGCCGACGGTATCACCGTGCACCTGCGCGAGGACCGGCGGCACGTCCAGGACCGGGACGTGAGGCTGCTGGCGGAGACCGTGCGCACGGGGCTCAACCTGGAGCTGGCCGCGGGCACGCCCATCGTCGACGTGGCGTGTGAGCTGGCGCCCATGCAGGCCACGCTGGTGCCCGAGAAGCGCGAGGAGATCACCACCGAGGGCGGGCTCGACCTGTCCCCGGGCGACCGGCGACGCGGCCTGGAGGAGGCGCTTGCCCGCCTCGCCGGCGCCGGCGTGCGCACCTCCCTCTTCATCGATCCGGACGGCGACGCCCTGGAGGCGTCGGCGGCGCTGGGGGTCGACGCCGTCGAGCTGCACACGGGCGAGTACGCCAACGCCGCCGCCGCCGATCGGCCCGTCCAGCTCGCTCGCCTGCGCCGCGCCGCGGCCCGGGGGCGGGAGCTGGGGCTGGCCGTGCACGCCGGCCACGGCCTCACCTACGAGAACGTCGCGCCGGTGGCGGCCCTGGCCGACATCGAGGAGCTGAACATCGGCCACAGCGTCGTCTCCCGCGCCGTGCTGGTGGGAATGGAGCGCGCCGTGCGCGAGATGGCCGCCATCCTTCGCCGGGCCCGCCGCGGGTCGGCCGGCTCCTGATCGACCCCGCCACCCCCGCCCCGACCGCCCCGTGAAGCTCGACTGGAAGGCCCTCCTGGGCATCGCCGTCACGGTCGCGCTCCTCTGGTGGGTCTTCCAGGACGTGGACTTCCGCGAGGTCTGGGCGGAGGTGCGGTTGGCCCACTGGGGCTATCTCGCCGGCGCGGTCTTCGTGGGCACCGCCGGGTTCCTGGTGCGAGCACTCCGCTGGAAGGTGCTCCTGGCGCCGGTGCGGCCGGACACGACGCTGCGCTCCCGCTTCGCGGCCGTGAACATCGGCTTCATGGTGAACAACCTCCTCCCGGCGCGCATGGGCGAGTTCGCGCGGGCGTACGCCCTGAGCCGGGTCGAGCCGGTATCCGTGAGCGCGGCCTTCGGGTCGCTGGTGGTGGAGCGCTTCCTCGACGGCATCGTACTGATGGCGTTCCTGCTCCTTGCGATGGCCGCGCCCACGTTCCCGGCCGGAACCAGCGTGCGGGAAGGCCCCATGGGCACGGCCCTGGAAGGCTTCTTGGTCGTGCTGGTCGTGGGCGTGGGGGGCCTTTTCGTCCTGATCCGGTGGCCGCGCCCCTTCATCCGCCTGGCCGAACGGACGGCAGCTCTGCTCCCGGGCGATTTCGCGCGTCCTCTGGTGGACGCCCTGGAGGCGTTCCTCGCGTCCCTGGCCATTCTGCGGCGTCCCAGGCTCCTGCTGCTGGGGTTCCTCTGGACGGTGGCGTTCTGGACCTGGCACGGCCTCTCGTTCTGGCTCGGCATGAAGGCCTTCGCCATCGAGCTGGATTTCGTCGCGGCGATCTTCGTCGAGGCGGTGGTCGGCTTCGGGGTGGCCATCCCGTCGGCGCCCGGCTTCTTCGGGACGTTCCACGCCGCCGCCGACTGGGCATTGAGCGACATCTACGGCGTCGCCCCGGCACGCTCGCTGGCCTTCGCCTTCGGGTATCACCTGGGCGGCTTCATCCCCGTGACGCTCATCGGGCTGTGGTATGCCTGGCGCATCGGGCTCTCCCTCAAGGAGATGGAGCGCAGCGAGGTCCGGGTGGAGGAGGCCGTGGAGCGCGCGCACCCGGAGGCCGCCGCCATCCTGGGACCGAAGGGCGCGAGCTGGCGCGATCCCGACCCTCCGGCGGCGCAGGAGGACGCCCGGGTGCTACCCGCCGACCACACGGCCGGTGTCGACCTGGAGGCCCCGGCCAAGGTGAACCTGTCCCTGCGGGTAGGCCCCCGGCGGGCAGACGGATACCACGACGTGCATACGCTTCTCCAGGCCATCGACCTCGCCGACCGGGTGCGGGTGACGCGGGCGGAGCCGGGCGTGGCGCTGGAGGTCGAGGGCCGCGCCGTGCCCGGCGCGCCTTCCGGGAACCTGGCAGTCCGGGCCGCCCGCGCCTTCGCGGAGGCGTCCGGCAGGGCGCCGGCGTGGCGCATCTCGCGGTAGCCGAGGGAGAGTTGGCGGGTGGCAAAGGAGGTGGTGAGCGGCACGAGGCCGGCCATGGCGTGGGCGTGGCCGTCGGCATCGATCAGGTGTTCGCCAAGGACCATGAAGCCACCGCACTCGCCGTAGATCAGCGTGCCCCGTTCGGCCGCGGTGCCGAGACCGTCGAGAAAGCGGCGATTGCCGGCCAGGCGGCCGGCATGGAGTTCGGGGTAGCCGCCTGGCAGGAAGACGGCGTCGGCGCCCGCGTCCGGCGGCTGGTCGGCGAGCGGCGAGAACGGCACGATCTCGGCCCCGGCGGCGCGCCAGTCCTCCAGCATGTGCCAGTAGGCGAAGCCGAAGGCGGCGTCCCGGGCGACCGCAATGCGCTGGCCGAGAGGCGGCAGGCGGGCGGGCGCCCCGTGCGGCGCCGCCACGGGACGGGCCCGGGCGGT
>JAHWKH010000158.1 GCA_019347995.1 Gemmatimonadota bacterium
CAGGACGACGAGGACATCGACGTCGGAGTCCGGTCGCGCATCACCGCGGGCCCGAGAGCCATAGAGCCAGACCGCACGCACCTCGTCCGGGCAGCGCGCCCGCAGGGTTTGCACGAGGTGGTTCAGACCGGCGGCGACAGTGATCATCTCGCCCATCCTCGCCACGCACGACCGCATCGTCGAGGGGATGGCCCGGCCGCGCGACCACCATCGACCAGGTGTCGCGGGCAATGGACGGGAGCCGGGTGCACCGAGGATCTGCCGGACGCGACGGCGCCGGCCTGGTCGTGCGCGTGGCCCTTCCTCCGGCGGAGGCGACCGACGTGCTGCGGATCGCCAGGGCGCTGGGGCGCGTGAGGGGAGGGCGCGACGAGCTCGAGCGGGTGGCACTGCGCTCGTGTCTGCACGTCACGAGCGGGGTCCTGCGCGTCGCGGTACCGAACGTGCGCACCGACACCGGGTGGGACGAGGACTGGGCCCAGCGACTCGCGGACCTGCGCCGCACGCTGGAGGTCCGGGGCGGCAGCCTGGTCGTGTCCAGGGCCCCCCGCCAGGTCGTCGCCCGGGTGAGCGCATGGGGCGACGCTGGACCGGCGGCCCGGCTCATGCGGGAGATCAAGGCCCGCTTCGACCCCGGCGGCATCCTGTCGCCCGGTCGCTTCGTGATCCCCGACGACGACGGCGGACGCGAAGGCGGCGGTAACGAAGGCGTTCCCTCGACGAACGAGGACATCTGATGGAGGAGAGCGTGGAGTCCGAGGAGCAGGGCCGCGCGAGCACGACGGCGCCGGAGCGGCGCCAGCGGGAGGCTCGCCGGGAGCCCGGAACCGCGGGCGGAGCGCCGTTCCGTGAGCGGCCCGACGCGCCGGTGCCCGGCAGCGACGGCCGGGGAGGGCCGCTGGACCTGGACACCAGCGGGGTCGATCCGGAGGCGCGGGGGCGCACGCGGGAGGGTCACCGGGTGCGGCGCGGGGTCCTCGAAGTGCACCGGCCCGCCGACGGATCGCTCATCGGGGAGGTCCCGATCTCCCTCCAGGTGGAGGTCCTGGAGGCCGTCGAGCGTGCCCGGTCGGTGCAGATCCACTGGATCGGGCTGGACTCGGAGCAGCGGATCACGCAGCTGAAGCGCCTCACCGAGCAGGTGGGCGAACGCGCGGACGAGATCGCCGAGGTGGTGCAGGCCGAGACGGGCAAGCCCCTCGTTGAGGCGGTCACGGAGGTCCTCGTGACGCTGGACCTCCTCAAGTACTACGAGGAGGTGGCGCCGCGCATCATGCGACGCCAGTGGGTGAAGACCAACTGGCTCATCGGGAAGTCGGCCTACATCTACCGCGAGCCCTTCGGCGTCATCGGCGCCATCACGCCGTGGAACTACCCCCTCATCCTCGCCATGGACGCCGTGGCGGCGGCCCTGTTCGCCGGCAACGCGGTGGTGGTCAAGCCGTCGGAGTACACGCCCTTCACGGCCCTCAAGGTGAAGGAGCTGTGCCGGGACGCGGGCCTGCCGGACGGCCTGGTGGAGATCGTGCCCGGCGACGGCCTCACGGGCGAGGCCCTGGTGGGCTCGGGCGTGGACAAGGTGGTGTTCACGGGGAGCTCCAAGACCGGGCGCCAGGTGATGGCCAAGGCGGCGGAGACGCTCACCCCCGTGGCGCTGGAGCTGGGCGGGAAGGACCCGGCGGTGGTGCTGGACGACGCGGACCTGGACCGGGCGGCGCGCGGCGTGGTCTTCGGGGCCTTCTTCAACGCCGGGCAGACGTGCCTCTCCACGGAGCGCGCCTACGTCGCGGACGCCATCTACGACGAGTTCGTGGAGCGGGTGACCGAGCTGGCGGGCGAGCTGAGGGCGGGTAGCGAGGGGGAGTACGACGTGGGGCCCATGATCACGTCGCGCCAGCTCACCCTGGTGGAGGAGCAGATCGAGGACGCGCTCCTGCGCGGCGCCCGGCTCACCACCGGAGGCGAGCGCCTCGAGCCGGGCTCCAACGTCTTCCGGCCCACCGTGCTGGTGGACGTCGACGCGTCCATGCGCGTGCTCTGGGAGGAGACGTTCGGGCCCGTGCTCCCCATCGTGCGTGTGGCGAACGACGAAGAGGCGGTGCGCATGGTGAACGTGAGCCCCTACGGCCTCTTCGCCAGCGTCTGGACCGAGGACCGGGAGCGGGGCGAGCGCGTGGGCGAGCGGCTGCGAGCCGGCGGGATCTCCATCAACGACACGCTGTCCCATTACGCCGTGCCGGGACTTCCCATGGGGGGCGTGGGGGAGAGCGGCTTCGGACGCCGCCGGGGCGTGGCGGGACTGGAGGAGATGTCGCGGGCCCGTACGGTGCTCATCCACCGCACCGGGCTCGGCCGGGAGCTGTGGTGGTTCCCCTACACGAAGAAGGGCATGCGCCTGGTGCGGGCGCTGATCCAGTACAGGCAGTCCTCGGGGCTGGCCCGCGTCTGGGCCGGCATTCGCGGGTTCTTCCGCCGTCGGGCGCGGTGAATCCGCCCGAGCAGGCCACCGCCCCCGAACGCCACGCCGAGGCGCCCGCCGCGCCCGGGAGCGAGGGCCGCGCACCCTCGCCTGCGCCCACCGACCTGGCGTCCGCCCTCGCGTCCCAGGAGGAGAGGCTCCTCACGTGCGTGCACTGTGGCTTCTGTCTGCCGGCCTGCCCCACCTACACGCGCCTCGGCATGGAGGGCGACTCGCCGCGGGGACGGCTCCACCTCATGCGGGCCGTGGTGGAGGATCGGCTCGATCCCGCGTCGAATGCCTTCCAGCTCCACATCGACCGCTGCCTGGGATGCCGCGCGTGTGAGACGGTGTGCCCTTCGGGCGTGGAGTACGGGTCGCTGCTGGAGCGGGCGCGCGAGGAGGCGGCGCGGGCGAAGCGCCCCGGGCTGCTGACGCGCCTGCTCCTGAGGATCTTCGCCAGCGACCGCGCCACGTCCGTGGCCATGGCCGGCGGGCGACTGATGCGTGCCACCGGTCTGCCCGCCCTGGCGGCGCGCCTCCTGCCGGACGTGCGTCCTCTCGAAGGCCTGCGGCTCGCCATGGGGATGCTCGCCGCCACGACCCCCTGGAGGCCGTCGCCCAGGGACGAGCGCGCGGGCGATGACACCGAGGCCCCGGCCCGGCGGGAGGACCGCCCCCGCCACCGCTCTGCCGCGCGCTCCCCCTCCCTCGCCGGCGGCAGCGACCCGGATGCCGGCGCCGCGACGGCGCCGGCATCCGCCGCCCGGACCGATCGCGAGGCCGGAGACGAGGCGTTCGCCACCGACCTGGCGCTGCTGCGCGGCTGCGTGCAGGAGGGGCTTCTCGGCGAAGTGAACCGCGCCACCGAGCGGGTGCTGGGGGCCAACGGCTACCGTATGCACCCCGTGGCGGCGCAGGGCTGCTGCGGCGCCCTCCACGTCCATGGCGGTGCACTGGAGACCGCCCGGACGCTGGCCAGGCGGAACGTGGACGCCTTCGAGATGTCGGGGGTGGAGCGGATCGTGGTGAACTCCGCCGGCTGCGGCGCGGTCATGAAGGAGTACGGCGACCTCCTCGCCGACGATCCGCTCTACGCGCTGCGGGCTGCCGGGGTGGCCTCGCGAGTGCGGGACGTGAGCGAGCTGCTTGCCGCCCGGGGGCCGGTGCCGGGCGGGCCGCTCCCGCTGACCGTCACCTACGACGCGCCGTGCCATCTCCTCCATGGACAGGGCATCGAGACGCCACCGCTGGCCGTGCTGGCCGCCATCCCCGAGCTCGAGGTGGTGGCGCTGCGTGGTGCCGACGAGTGCTGCGGCGGGGCCGGGCTCTACGGGATCACCCACCCCGACCTCGGCGGACGGATCGGCAGGGACAAGGTGGCGGCGGTGGAGGAGACGGGCGCCAGGGTTGTCGCCACGGGCAACCCCGGCTGTATCATGCAGATCGGAGCCGGCCTCCGCATGACCGGCTCGGGCTGCCGCGCGATGCACCCCGTGGAGCTCCTGGACGAGAGCTACCGCAGGGCGGGCCGCTACCGGTAGCATCCCTCGCCCCTCGGCGGGGCCATCGACGTCACGCGACGCGTCCACACTCGCCAGGAGTGATCCATGCCGGAAGCGCCCCTGGGCGCCGGCCCCGGTGCGCGCCGGGTCCACGACAATGGGCCGCCCATCCTCGAGGCCGTCCGCGACGGGCGCGACGCCATGCTCGCGTTCCTGGTCGACCTGGCCAGCCTCGAGTCCCCCACCGACGATCCGGCCCGGCAGCGGCCCGTGCAGGACATGCTCGCGGCGGCGTTCGAGGAGCTGGGAGGGCGTGTGAGGCGACTGCCGGGCCGCGACACGGGTGGGCACCTGTTCATCCGCTTTCCAGGGGATCACGGCTCGGCGCCCCAGCTCCTCGTCGGCCACACCGACACCGTCTGGCCCGTGGGCACGCTCCGGGAGATGCCGGTGCGCGTGGAGGACGGGGTGGTGCACGGCCCGGGCGTCTTCGACATGAAGGCCGGCCTGACCCAGATGGTCTTCGCGCTGAGGGCGCTCCGGGAGCTGGGACTGCGGCCGCCGGTGCCTCCCGTGGTGCTGGTGAACTCCGACGAGGAGCTCGGGAGCTTCGAGTCGCGCCGCTGGGTGGCGCGTCTGGCGCGGGTGGCCTGCCGCGCCTTCGTCCTGGAGCCCGCACTGGGGCCGGACGGAAGGCTCAAGACCAGGAGGAAGGGCGTGGGCCGCTACGAGATCACCGTCCGCGGGAAGGCCGCCCACGCCGGTCTCGACCCCGACGCGGGCGCCTCGGCCGTGCTCGGGATGGCCCACGTCATCCAGGCCCTGCACGCCCTGAGCGACCGGGGCCGCGGCATATCCGTGAACGTGGGGGTCGTCGAGGGCGGCACGCGTCCCAACGTCGTCGCCGCCGAGGCCGTCGCGCGGGTCGACGTACGGGTGACCAGCCGGGCGGACGGGGATCGCCTCGACCGGCTCCTCAGGGATCTCTCCTCGCCCGTGGAAGGGACGCGCGTCGAGGTGGAAGGCGGCATGGAGATACCGCCCCTGGAGGCGACGCCACGGAATCGGCGCCTGTGGGAGGCGGCGCGGGAGGCCGGCTCGGGGCTCGGGCTGGCTCTCGAGGAGGCCGCGGCGGGCGGAGCCTCGGACGGCAATACCACCAGCCTCCACACCGCCACCCTCGACGGCCTCGGCGCTCCGGGTGACGGCGCCCACGCGCGCCACGAGCACGTTCACGTGGACGGGCTGGTGGAGCGCTGCGCGCTGCTGGCCCGGCTCCTCCTCCTGCCGCGGGAGGGAGCATGAAGAGGGCCCCGGCAGGCCCCGGCCTCACGCTGACCGAGGGAGCATGAAGGAAGCCACCATCCGCCCGTTCGAGACGCTGGACGAGCTCCGCGACTGCGTGCGCCTCCAGGAGGAGACGTGGGGGGTCGGTTTCGCCGAGCGCGTCCCGGTCTCCGTGCTGAAGATCGCGGAACGGCTCGGCGGCATCGCCGCCGGGGCCTGGGAGCCGGACGGCCGCCTGGTCGGTTTCGTATTCGGCCTCACCGGCCTGGAGCACGGCCGGCCCGTCCACTGGTCCGACATGCTGGCGGTGCGGCGCGGTGTGCGTGACGCGGGCCTCGGCCGCCGCCTCAAGGAGTACCAGCGCGAGCGCTGCCTGGCGCTGGGAGTGCGGCGCTGCTACTGGACGTTCGATCCGCTGGAGGCCCGCAACGCGTTCCTGAACCTGGGGCGGCTGGGCGCGGTGGTCCGCGAGTACGCCCGCGACATGTACGGGCGCTCCGACTCGCCGCTGCACAGGGGCATCGGCACCGACCGTTTCGTCGCTCTGTGGCGGCTGGACAGCGAAAGGGTGGCGCGGAGGCTGGCCGGGCGGGAGGGCCCGCCGTCGTCCGGCACCGTCCGGGACCTGCCCCAGGCGTTCGCGGTCGAGACACGGGGGGACGGCCTTCCGGTGCCGGGTGGGGTGGCGGTGCCCGACGCACCCCGCTTCCTGGTGCCGGTGCCGGCCTCCATCCAGGAGGTGAAGGCGCGCGACCCGGAGCTGGCGGGGGCGTGGCGCGCGGCCACCCGGGCGGCCATGGAGACGCCCGTGGCCCGGGGCTGGGAGGTGCGGGAGCTGCTGCGCGGCCGGCTATGGTCGAGCTACCTGCTGGTCCGTACCGAGGACGAGGAGCCATGACGGAGGGACCCCGTGTGGCGATCATCGGCGCAGGGCCGGTGGGGCTCGCGGCGGCCCTGGAAGGGGCGGGACGCGGCTGGCCCTTCACGCTCTACGAGGCCGCCGCGGAGCCGGCCGCGAGCGTGCGCGACTGGGGCCACGTGCGCCTCTTCTCGCCCTGGTCGATGAACGCATCCGACGCC
>JAHWKH010000159.1 GCA_019347995.1 Gemmatimonadota bacterium
GTGATCGGAGGCGGCGTACCACCGGTCCACCGCGGCCATGTAGGCGGGGTCGCGGAGGCGGAGATTGTTATAGGTGACGCGCTGGCTCCGGGTGAGCAGGCTGAAGACGAACTGCTCCGGCTCCATGTCCCGGTAGCGGTCGGCCCCCTCGAACCACTCCAGACTGGCCTTGGCTGCCCGCTGCAGGCTCTCCACCTCGGGGCGGCGCACCAACTCGTAGCTGGCGAGGATCTCGTCCAGGTTCCCGCCCTGGATCAGGAGATCGGCGAGGGCTACCGCGTCCTCCATGGCCAGCTTGGTTCCCGAGCCCACCGAGAAGTGGGCGGTGTGGGCCGCGTCGCCCAGCAGCACGACGTTGTCGGCGGACCAGCGGCGGCAGCGGACCGTGGGGAAGCGGCGCCACACGGACCGGTTCGTGACGAGCGCGTGCCCGTCCAGCTCGTCGGCGAAGAGACGCTCGCAGAACGCCCGGGTCGCCTCCTCGTCGTCCTCGCCCAGGCCGGCCGCGCGCCACGTGGCCTCGGTGGTCTCCACGATGAAGGTGGAGCGCGCCTCGCCGTCCACCTCGGCATACTGGTACGCGTGGACGCGCCAGAGGCCGTGGACGTCCTCCTTGAAGTGGAACGTGAAGGCGGGAAACGGCCGTGTGGTGCCCAGCCAGACGAAGCGGTTCGGTCGCACGTCCACCTCGGGCTCGAAGCGGTCCCGCCAGCGCTCGCGCACCGTGCTGTTGGCGCCGTCGGCGGCCACGACCAGGTCGTGCTCCGCCGCCCAGCGCTCCGGATCGGCGACCTCGCGCTCGTACGCCACCTCCACGCCCAGCTCCGCGGCGCGCTCCTGGAGCACCCGCAGGAGGCGGTGGCGGCTCATGCCCGCGAATCCGTGGCCCGTGGAGCTCAGCACCTCGCCCCGGTAGTGGACGTCGATGTCGTCCCAGCGCACGAAGTGGCGCGCGATGGCCCCGTAGGTGACCGGGTCCGCCGCCTCGATCTCTGCGAGTGTGGCGTCGCTGAACACGACGCCGAAACCGAACGTGTCGTCGGCGCGGTTGCGCTCGGCCACCGCCACGCGGCGGGTGGGATCCGCCCGCTTCAGGAGGATGGCGGCGTAGAGGCCGCCGGGCCCGCCGCCGATGACGCCGATCCTCAACCCTCCCTCCCCGGCCTCACCGACCCTCCTTCGCGATCAGCGCCCTTGCCACGATGAGCCGCTGGATCTCCGTGGTGCCCTCGTAGATCCGCAGCGCCCGCACCGAGCGGTAGAGTCGGTCCACCGGATGGTCCCGCAGCACGCCGCGCCCCCCCAGGATCTGGACCGCCTCGTCCACCACCTTCTGGGCGGTCTCGGTGGCGTGGGCCTTGGCCATGGCCGCCTCCACGGTGATGCGCTCCGCGCCCCCGTCGGCCTCCCACGCCGCGCGGTAGACCAGCAGGCGCGCCGCGTCCAGCTCGACGGCCATCCGTCCCAGCTTCTCCTGCACGAGCTGGAAGTCGGACAGGGGCCGGCCGAACTGATGGCGCGTGGTGGCGTGGGCCAGGGCCTCGTCCAGCGCCCGCGCCGCCATCCCGCAGGCGGCCGCGCCCACGGTGGGACGCAGTCGGTCCAGCGTCGCCATGCCGACCTTGAACCCCTGCCCCTCCTCGCCCAGGCGGGCCCCGGCGGGCAGACGGCACGCGTCCAGCGCCAGGCGGCCCAGGGGGTGGGCCGCGTCCATCACCTGGGGCTCCACGAAGCGCAGGCCGGGGGTGTCGGCGGGAACGAGGAAGGCCGTGAGGCCCCGGGAGCCGGCCCCGGGATCGGTGGATGCGAAGACCACGTAGAGGTCCGCGATCCCGGCGTTCGAGATGAGGGTCTTCTCGCCGGAGATCACGTAGCCCTCGGCGTCGGCTTCGGCGCGGGTGGACAACGCGGCCACGTCGCTGCCGGCTCCCTCCTCGGTCATGGCGAACGCGGTCATGCAGCGGCCGGCCCCGGCGGCGTCCAGCCAGCGCTCCTTCTGGGCCGCCGTGCCGTGCAGGAGCAGCGGGGTGGTTCCCAGGCCCTGGAGCGCCCACACGGCGTCGGCCAGCGGCGACGCCCAGGCCAACGCCTCGCGCACCACGCAGGCCCCCCGGGCGTCGCGCTCCCGGATGGGCGCGTACCAGCCGGCATGGCCCATGAGGCGCACCAGCGCCTTCGCCTCGCCGCGGGCGGCGTCGTCGTCCGGCGGCTCGGGCCGCTCCACCAGCTCGGCCCGGCACCACGCGCCCACGCGCCCGGCGAGATCCAGGTGCGAGGGCTCCAGGAACGCCCGCACTGCCCCCGGGTCCACCACCGCGTCCGCGCCGCCGTCCCTCACCGGAAGTCGGGCGGCCGCTTCTCCCGGAAGGCCTCGTACGCCTCGCGGAAGTCGGGGTGCAGCATGAGCGCGGCCTGCACCTGGGCCTCGGACTCCAGCGCCGCGGGCAGGTCCATGGCGGCCTCCCGGTTCAGCGAGTCCTTGGTGATCTCCAGGGCCATGGCCGGCCCCCGGGCCAGGCTCTCGGCCAGGGTCCGGGCCTCGGCCAGCGCGGTGCCGTCGGGGACGACACGGTTGTAGAGGCCGATGCGATGGGCCTCCTCCGCGGTGATGAACTCCCCGGTCATGAGGAGCTCGCTGGCCTTTCCCAGCCCCACGATGCGGGGGAGCATCCAGGCCGCCCCCATGTCCGCGCCCGAGAGTCCGACGCGGGTGAACAGGTAGGCGATGCGCGCCGACTCGACGGCCACGCGAATGTCGCACGCGGTGGCGATCACGGCCCCCGCCCCCGCCACCGTGCCGTTGAGCGCGCCGATGACGGGCTTCCTGCACGCGCGCATGGCCTGGATGAGGTCGCAGGTCATGCGCGTGAACGCCAGCAGACCCTGGTAGTCGCGGGCGAAGAGGGCGCCGATGATGTCCTCGACGTCGCCGCCGGTGCAGAAGCCCTTCCCCTTCCCGGTGAGGATCACGACCCGCACCCGGTCCTCGTCGTGGAGCGCGTAGAACGCGCGGCGCAGCTCGTCGTAGACGTCGAAGGTGAGGGCGTTCATGCGCTCGGGCCGGTCCAGCGTGAGCGTGGCCACGCCCGTGGCTTCGTCGAAGTCGTACAGGAAGGATCGGGGATCGAACATGGGGGGCTCCGCTTCGCACGGCCGGCGACGACCGGCCGCGCTGGTTCTCGGGTCGGGATCGGGGGAAGAAAACGCCGGCGTCACGGGATCACGGCCGTCGCCTCGATCTCGAGGAGGGCGCCCTCGTCCACCAGGGCGGAGACGGCCACCAACGCCATGGCCGGGTAGTGCTCCGCCATGTGGCGCCGCCACACGCGGCCGAGCTCGCCGCGGGCGCTCCGGTACGCGTGCATGTCCAGCACGTACACGGTCATGCGGCCGATGTCGGCGGGGGCGCCGCCCGCCTGGCGCACCACCGCCAGCACGCGCCCCAGCGCCGCATCGAACTGTCCGGCGAATCCCTCCCCCACCACCCGCCCGGCCGCGTCGATGGGCGTCTGCCCCGCCACGAAGAGGACGCGCCCCCCGGCCGGCGCCAGCAGGCCGTGGCTGAAGCCGCGCGGGGGGCCCAGGCCGTCGGGGTTCACCGCCTCGAACGTCACGCCGTCCTCACGCGCTGAAGGTCGCTCCCCCGTCCACCACCAGGGCCTCGCCGTTGACGGCGCCGGCCTCTTCGTGGCAGAGGGACACCACGGCGTGGGCCACCTCCCCGGGCCGGATCAGCCGCCCCAGGGGGCTCCTCGCCGCCATCCACGCCAGCCCGTCGTCCACCGTGCGCCCGGTGCGCTCGGCGATCCGCTCGGCGGAGCGGAGCGTCAGGGGCGTGTCCACGTAGCCGGGGCACACGGCGTTGACGGTGACGCCCTCGCCCGCCACCTCCAGCGCCACGCTCCGTGTGAAGCCCAGCACCGCGTGCTTGGACGCCGCGTAGGCCGAGATGTACCGGTCGCCGTGAAGGCCCGCCACGGAGGCCACCGTCACCACCCGTCCCCAGCCGCGCCGGCGCATGCCGGGGAGGGCCTCGCGGGTGCACAGGAACACGCCGGTGGCGTTCACCGCCAGCAGGCGGTTCCAGTCCGCCAGCGTCAGGCGGTGGACGGGGGCGGCCGTGGCCGTGCCCGCGTTGTTCACCAGGACGTCCACGGCTCCGAGCTCCGCGTCCACCTCCCGCAGCATCGCCGCGACGGAGGCTTCGTCGGTGACGTCGGCGACGACCGCGGCGGCCCGCACGCCCGAGGCGCGCAGCTCCTCCGCCACCGTCTCGACCTCCGCTCCGGTGCGGGCGGCCACCGCCACGGACGCACCCGCG
The DNA here is from genome assembly GCA_019347995.1 of Gemmatimonadota bacterium. The sequence goes on from JAHWKH010000159.1 coordinate 4,322, forward strand.
TCCGCCAGCGCGCGCGCCACGGCGGCCCCGATGCCCCGCCCACCGCCCGTGACGAGCGCCACGCGCCCGGCGAGGTCGCTCACGCCGGCGCCGCCTCGAGGACGGCCTCGGCCAGGATGAGGCCCAGCGTCTCGATGGTGGCCTCGCCCTCGGAGGGCGTGGCCTCGGCCGGCGCGCCGCAGTAGGCACGCTCCAGGCCGGCGTCGACGAAGCCGGAGCGGCCGTCGCGCACGGCGTCGGAGAGCGAGACGGGCACCTCGGGCAGCGCCTGCATGGCCTCGCGTCGCACCAGGGCGGGGCGCCGCGCCAGGACCACCGAGCCCTCGAAGCGGCCGGCGTGGCAGGCCCCGCTCCTGAACTCCTCGGTGAGGCGCGCCGCCAGGGCCCGGCGCGTGAGATCTGGAGCTACCAGCGTCAGGCCCTCCGCGGCCGCCCGCGACACCGCCTCCCGCAGCGCCTCGAGGTGCGCCGGATCCAGGTGGGCGTTGGCCAGCGCCGTGACGCCCACGCCGTGGCGTGCCAGGCTGCGGGTCACGTCCAGGAGGAGCGCGGCCACGGCCTCGGCGCCCACCGATAGGGTGCCCGGGAAATCGGCGGCGAATCCGGCGGCGGTGTAGGGCAGCGCGGGCAGCAGGAGCACATCGCGGCCCTCCCGTGCCAGCCGCTCGGCGCCGGCCACCGCCATGGCTTCGGCGATGACCACGTCGGTGGACAGAGGGAGATGCGGGCCGTGGGCTTCCATCGCGCCCACGGGCAGGACCGCCACGGCGCGGGGACCGGCGCGGTCGCGCGCCTCCTCCCAGGTCATCTCGGCCAGCCGGTGGACGGGCACGGCGCCTTCCGCTGCGGGGATCGGAATCGGGTTGCCGCTATTCTAGGCCCGGCTCCACATTGCCGCATCATGCCGACCCCTCCCCCCTTCGATCCGCCGGCGACGTTCAACCTCGCCGACCACCTCCTGGCCCGGCGACTGGAGGAGGGACGGGGCGGACGGACCGCCCTGATCACCGACGCCGGGAGCTGGACGTACCGGGAGGTCCACGAGCTCGCCAGCCGCTTCGGGCACGCGCTGCTCGACGCGGGCGTGCGACCCGAGGAGCGGGTCCTGGTGGCGCTGCCCGACGGCGCCGACTTCGTGGGCGCCCTCTTCGGCGCGCTCCGCATGGGCGCGGTGGTGGTCATGGTGAACCCGGACCAGAAGCCCGACGGGCTCGCCCATGTCTTCGGCTACACCCGCGCCCGCGCGGTGGTGGTGGGGCTGGGCCACCTGGAGGGCTTCCAGGCGGCGGCCCGGCAGGCGCCCTGGGCGCCGCGCTTCCTGGTGGTGGGCGAGCCGTCCTTCGACGCGGCCCTGGGGGGCGCGCCGACGGAGCTCGACGCCTTCCCCACGCACCGCGACGACGCCGCCATCTGGCTCTTCAGCGGCGGCACCACCGGGCGCCCCAAGGCGGTGGTGCAGAGCCACGCGTCCTTCGGCAACACCACCGAGCTGTACGGCAAGGGCGTCCTCGGCCTGGGCGAGGACGATCGCACCCTGGCCGTACCCAAGCTCTACTTCGGATACGCCACCGGCTCGAACCTCTTCTTCCCCTTCTCCGTGGGCGCCTCGTCCATCCTCTTCCCGGAGCGGTGCACCGCGGAGACGCTGTTCGGGCAGATCGCCCGGCACCGGCCCACGCTCCTGGTGAACGTGCCGACCATGATCAACCACATGGTGGGCCACCCCGACGCCGCCGCGCAGGATCTCTCCTCGCTCCGGCTGGCCACGTCGGCGGGCGAGGCGCTGCCGGTGGAGCTGCACCGGCGCTGGGACGAGACGTGGGGGGTGGAGCTCCTGGACGGCCTCGGCACGGCGGAGATGTGGCACGTCTTCCTCTCCAACCGTCCCGGCGACGTGGGCCGGGGCACCCTGGGCCGCGTGGTCCCTGGCTTCGAGGTCCGACTGTGCGACGAGGATGGCCGGGAGGTGCCCGACGGCGAGCCCGGCGTCCTGCGG
>JAHWKH010000015.1 GCA_019347995.1 Gemmatimonadota bacterium
CACGTCGTGCTGTTCGCCATGCCCGACCAGGTCGACGAGGTCCGCCGGATCTTCGGCTGACCCGTGCCGTCACCGACTGATCGTCCGGCTGGGCTGGGTGGACGGCGCCTGCACCGTCCCCGCTCACTGCCGGGCCGAGTGGTGGGGTGGACGTTGGGGGCCTCGGGGGTCGGCATGGTGGCCTCGGCGCTGGTCGCCGCGTCCGCCTGCGCGCCGACCACCACCGGGACGGAAGCGCCGCCGGCCGGGCCGCCGGCGCCCCCGCCCCCCGAGGCGCCGAGTCCCGACCCGCGCATCGGGCTCGGGGCGGGGCTGTTCGACGCCGAGGAGGCGTCGTGGAACCTCCGCCTGCTGTCGGCGACGCCGCCGCCCGAGGAGTTCGTGGGCGTGACCAACTCCGATCTCGCCTTCATCGACGATCTGGCCATCCAGGGCAACTACAACGGCTTCCAGGTGTGGGACATCTCGAATCCCCGGCAGCCGAGCCTGGTGACGGCCTACGTCTGCCCTGCCTCCCAGAGCGACGTCTCGGTCTACCGGAACCTCCTGTTCGTCTCGGGTGAGGGGCTGGGCGGGCGCGTCGACTGTGGCACCCAGGGGGTGCCCCAGACCGTCAGCGAGGCGCGCCTGCGGGGCATCCGCGTCTTCGACATCAGCGACATCCGCAACCCGCGCTACATCGCCAACGTGCAGACCTGCCGGGGGTCGCACACCCACTCGCTGCTGGTGGACCCGGACGACGACGAGAACGTCTACGTCTACGTCTCCGGCTCCGCGCCCGTGCGTCCCGCGGAGGAGCTCCCGGGCTGCTCGGCCGCGCCGCCCACCGAGAACCCCGGCAGCGCGCTGTTCCGCATCGAGGTCATCCGCGTGCCCCTCGCGAATCCGGAGCGGTCCGAGATCGTGAGCTCCCCGCGCATCTTCGAGGGCCTCGTGGCGCCGCCCGAGCACGGACCCAGCGAGGCCGACCTGGCCCAGATCGAGCGCGCCCGGGAGCGGGGCGCGTTCGTCGTCGACATCCAGGGACAGCCCGTGGTGCTCCCGCCCCGGTTCACGGAGCCCATGCTCGACAGCATCGTGGCGGCCCGCGGCGGCACAGGAGCGCCCACCGCCGCCGACAGCGCCACGCTGCGCGACGCGCTGCCGGACATCATCGCCCGCATGATGGGCGAGCAGGGCCCCGAGGAGGTGGGACCCGAGCCTGGACCCACCCAGTGCCACGACATCACGCTCTACCCCGAGATCGGGCTGGCGGGCGGGGCCTGCGAGGGCTACGGCCTCCTCCTCGACATCAGCGATCCGACCAACCCCAGGCGCCGCGACGCGGTGGCCGACTCCAATTTCGCCTACTGGCACTCGGCCACGTTCAACAACGAGGGCTCGTCCATCCTGTTCAGCGACGAGTGGGGCGGGGGCGGCGCGCCCAAGTGTCGCGAGGGCGACCCCATGGAGTGGGGCGCGAACGCCATCTTCACCATCGAGAACGGGGACATGCGGTTCCGGAGCTACTACAAGATTCCCGCGGCACAGACCCCCGAGGAGAACTGCGTCGCCCACAACGGGTCCTTGATCCCGATCCCCGACCGCGACGTCATGATCCAGAGCTGGTACCAGGGGGGCATCTCGGTCTTCGACTGGACGGATCCGGCGAACCCGGTGGAGATCGCCTTCTTCGACCGCGGCCCGGTCGACCCGACGCGAATGGCCATGGGCGGGTCGTGGTCGGCGTACTGGTACGACGGCGTGATCGTGAGCTCGGAGATCGCCCGCGGCCTGGACATCCTGGAGCTCGAGCCCAGCGGCTTCATCTCGGAGAACGAGATCGAGGCCGCGCGGTCGGTCGAGATGGATTACCGCAATCCGCAGGGACAGCAGCGGTTCGAGTGGCCCACCACCTTCGCCCTCGCCCGGGCGTACCTGGATCAGCTCGAGCGCACGAACGGTCTTCCGGCGCAGCGGATCGCGGAGGTGCGGCGGGGGCTGCAGCAGGCGGAGGCCGCCTCGGGAGCGACGCGCCGCCGGACCCTGTCCGACCTCGTGGACCGGATCGCGGGGGAGGCGGAGGGGGCCGGTGACGTGCGCAAGGTGCGCATGCTGGCAGACGTCATCGGGGAGCTGGCGGATCCGCCTCGGTGAGGCGAAGGGCGCCGAGCGAGCTGGCTCCGACCGGCCTGGCCGCGACGCCAGCTACCTCACTGGACCGTGGCCCCTGTCGATCGGGCGCTGAAGCCCTGCCGGTCGACCGGCGCGCCCCGCAGGTAGACGGAGTCGATCCGGCGCGTGTGGGTGATGTCCTCGAGCGGATTCGCGTCGAGGACGATGAAGTCGGCGCTCTTTCCGGGCTCGATGGTGCCCAGGTCCGGAAGCTGGAGGAGCTCCGCCGAGGTCGCCGTGGCCGCCACGATGACGTCGGCCGGATCCATGCCCGCCGCCACCATGTCCACCATCTCCTCGTGGGCGGCCCAGGGCGAGCCCCCGTCCGTCCCGAAGGCGATGGGGACGCCCGCCTCGTGGAGCCGCACCAGATTGCGGGCCTGGATCGAGAATCCTTCGCGGGCCTCGGGCCGCTCGACCCCGGCTCTTTCCTGCATCTCGCTCAGGCGGTCGGCCGGGACGGTCCCCGAGAGCCAGGCCAGGTCCCTCGCCGTGCCGGGATCGGGCAGGTTGGGGATGTAGTAGACGTCGGGTCGCTCGCGGATCATGGCCACGAACTCGTCGTCGACGTCCCTGTCCCTGACGCCGTGGGCGAAGGCGTCGACGCCGGCGCGCAGGAGGCCCTTGGCGTCCTCCAGGGAGAAGATGTGGGCGGCGACGCGCAGGCCGTGCTCGTGCGCCTCGTCGATGATCGCGCCGTACAGCTCCGGCGTCAGCTTCTCGTAGCGCCCGCCGCGGTCGTCCACCCAGATCTTGATCAGGTCCACCTCCCGCTCGGCCATCTCCCGGACGGCCTCGCGGGCCTGCTCCTCGGTGTCGACCCAGTACGGGACCTCCGAGCGCCCCGGCTCGGGACGTGAGATGCCGGGCCCCGCCGTGAGCGAGCGCGCGGCGTCGGGGATCAGCTCGCCGCTCATCTCGAACGGCACGTCGCCCTCGTCGATGCCGAGGCTCACCACCGCGGCGGACCCGTAGTACGCGGTGTGACGCAGGAGCTCCGTCCGCTCCTCCCGGGTCGAGGGCAGGTGCATGTGCGCGTTGACGATGGCAGGCATGACGGTCTTGCCCGTCAGGTCCACCCGCGTCGCCCCCGCCGGCGCGTCCAGGTCTCCGCTCCTCCCGACGAGGGTGACGCGGCCGTCCTCCACGACGAACGCGGCGTCGTCGATGGCGGAGCCGTCGCCGACGATGAGGCGCGCGCCCTCGAACACGGTCGCGGACGTCGCCGACCCCTCCGCGGGGTCGTCGGATCCCGCGCACGCGGCCGCGAGGGGAAGGGCGGCGAGGAAGAGGCCACGAAGGACGAAGGACGGGCGGATCGGCGTCGTCGCTGGGCGCATGCCAGGCCTCCTGGAGGTCGGGAACGGCGGTGGGACCAGTGATCGGGGTTCGCAGACACGGTAGACGGCCCGGTCGGCCGCGACAAGCCGGGGGGCCCCGGCGCTCGCGCGTCGCGGCCGTTCCATGCTACGATCGGGCCTTCCTTCGGGCTCCACGAAGCGCCCGTGTCCCGCGTCCCCGGCCGGCCTCCCATGTCCGCCCTTCTTCGCCGTGTTCCACGTCTGCTCCTGGCGGCGGCCCTGTGGTCGGCGGCCCTACCTCCGGGGCCTCTGCGGGCGCAGGAGGCTTCCGCGACCAGGGCGCAGGTCGATTCGCTGCTCCTCCATACGGAGCTGCCGTCGTTCACCGCCAGCGTCGAGACGGCGTTCGGCGAGCACTTCCTCCGGCTCTCGACCAATCTCACCACCCTGGACGAGGTGCGCGACGCCGCGTCCCGGGCTTTCGCCGACTCGCTGATCCGTCGGGACGTGGCCGCCTACCTCGTGGACGAGGCCGAGGCGGGGCGGCTCGAGACGCTGCTGGGCTGGCTCGCCGCGGGTGCGGCCGCGGAGATGAGGGCCATCACCGACACCACCCCGCTCCCGCAAGGCTTCGACGAGTTCGTGGACGGCCTGGAGGAGACACCACCCCGGCCGCGGCGCGTCGAGCTCGTGCGCCGCTGGGCCGAGGCGCGTCGGGCCGGTGACTTCGTCCTTCTCCTGGACGAGGCGCAGCGGGAGGCCGCCCATCGCGTAGCCGCGGCGGTGGATGCCGAGGCCGCCCCCTTCGTGCCCATCGGCGAGGAAGAGTTCGGGCCGGTGCACGCGCAGATCACCGCCTATTCGGTGCTGTCGTTCCTCCACCGCCTCCAGCCCGTGCCCGACCGCGTCCTGGAAGGCGCCATCCGGGAGTACGAGTCTGAGCCGGGCCAGTGGTTCGTCGAGACGTACTCGCTGGCGTTGGCCCATGCGGTGCGGGAGGCCTCGCGACGCATCGTGGACGCGCTGGGGCGCCCGGGGGCGTAGCGATGAGCACCGATCTCCTCCTCCAGCTCGCCGGCGGCCTGGTCCTGCTCCTGGTGGCCCAGGACGTGTTCTTCACCGTGCTCTTCCCGGCCAGCGGCCGGGGGCTGATCCGCAAGCCCGTCTCGGCCGCCCTGTGGCACCTCTTCCGTCTGCTGGGCCGCATGACCGGGGGTCGCCGCCGCCGGAACGTCCTCTCGTACGGAGGGCCCGTCATCATCGCGGCCACCATGGCCGTCTGGTTCCTGCTCCTGGCGGTGGGCTGGGCCATGATCTACAAGCCGGCGCTGGGCACGGCCATCGTCTCGACCTCCGGGCTCACCGATCGGAGCTGGTCCACCGCGCTCTACTACAGCGGCTTCGCCCTGACCACCCTCGGCATGGGCGACGTGGTGGCCCGGGCCGGCCCCTACCGCCTGCTGACCGTGGTCGAGTCCGCGCTGGGCTTCGCGACGTTCAGCATGGTGATCACGTACTTCCTCTCCGTGTACTCGAGCCTCACCAGCCGCAACGCGTTCGCCCAGGCGCTGCACCAGCGCACCGGGAACACCGACGACGCGGCGGAGCTCGTCGCGAGGCTCGCCGACGGGGGCGACCTGCCGCAGGCGCGCGAGCAGATGAGGTCCACCGCCGACTTCCTGCGCAGCATCTACCAGACGCACCGCTTCTATCCGGTGCTCCAGTATTTCCACTACCGCGATTCCTTCTACGCGCTCCCGCGCATCCTGCTGACGTCGCTGGACGAGGCCACGCTCCTGCGCACGGCCCTGGACGACAGCCGCTACTCCCGCCTCGTCACGTCTCCGGAGATGGATGGGCTGTTCGACTCCGCCCTGACCCTCGCCCACGAGCTGGTCCCGGGCGTGGAAGCGCGGGATCCCTCGGCCGCCGAGGCGCTGGCGTGGCGAGAGCGGTACGCCGCCGCCCTCACGCGCCTCGCGGAGGTGGGGCTCCAGGTCCCGTCCGATCCCGGCGCCGGGGCCGACGCCTACGTGGCCATGCGCTCGGAGTGGGACCATCCGCTGCACGCGCTGGCCGAGTCCATGCTCTACGAGTGGACCGATATCGAAGCCACGGGGGAGCCTCCCTGAAGGCGGCCCGCGTCACGCGCCAGCCCGTCCAGGTGTCCCAGGAGCTGCGCGGTCACGTCGTCCCAGCCGGGCAGGCTCTCGGCGTGGGCGCGGGCGGCGCGGCCCATGCGCACCCGCCGCTGGGGCCCGTCGACCAGCTCCACGATCCTTTCGACGAACGCCTCGTCGTCCGGCGCCACGAAGCCGCTCTCTCCCGGCCTCACCAGCTCCGGAGGCCCTCCACGGTCCCGCACGACCACCGGCAGGCCGGCGCGCTGTGCTTCCAGCACGACCTGCCCGAGGGTGTCGAAGAGGGACGGGAAGACGAACACGTCGGCGTCCAGGTAGAGCCGCATGAGGCGGTCGCGGTCGTCCACGCGTCCCGTGAAGCGCACGCATCCCGCGTCCACGCCGGCGGCGAGCCGCTCCCGCATGAGGGGGAGATCGTCGCCGTCGCCCACGACCCACAGCTCCGCCCGGTCGCCCACCCTGCGCACCACCTCCTCGAGGACGCCCAGGTTCTTCTGCCCGTAGTCGATGCGTCCCACGTACAGGAGGCGGGGGCGCTCGCGGCGCGGTCGCTCCACGGTGGGGAAGGGCAGGGTGTCGGCGCCCCTTCCGAGCACGATCGCCTCGGCGTCCACCCGATCCGTCAACGCGCGACGGACCTCCTCGGTGGGAACCAGCACCAGATCGGTCCGGCTCCGGTCGTAGAGCCAGGCCAGGTAGCGCCAGGCGCCTGCCCTGGCCAGCCGCCCCAGTCCCGGCCGTGCGCCCACCAGGGCCTCCGCGTAGTGCGGCAGGTCGGTGGTGTAGATCGCCGCGAACGGGATCCCGCGGCGGCGGGCCAGGAGCTGCGCCTGCGTGCCGATCCCCGGGCTCGTCGCCAGGACCACGTCGTAGTCCCTGCCGGCCGCGGCGTCCCGGAAACGGCGGTTGAGCAGCGGTACGACGTCCAGGGCGTCGACCCGCAGGCCGTGGAAGGTCACCGGCACCCGCGGGACCGCCGTGTGGTAGCGGACGGGCCCGTCGCGCAGGGTGCCGCCGCGGCCGTGGTAGGTGAAGTAGTCCAGCACCCGGCCGCGCCGCCGGCAGGCGTCCACGAGGTGGCCCGTGAGGCGGGTCACGCCGCTCTTGAAGGCGCCGTCGGGGTGTCCCTGCTCGGCGAAGAGCGCGATGCGGGCCGGTACCCCGACCGGCGGACGGCTCACGCTCCCGGGCCCTCCACCACGTGCTGGAGGAAGTGGTGGTCCGAGAGGGGCAGCTGGTTCAGCACCCGCGAGCGGATGCGCACCGGGGTCATCCCGGACGCCACCAGGAAGTCGATGGCTCGCACCGCGTCGGTGTGGGAGGGAGCCTGCTTCCAGGGGAGCCCCCCGTTCGCCCCCTCGGCCGTGTAGGGGTTCGTGAGGCGGTCGTACGTGGGGCCGTGGCTGGACAGGGTCCACGCGGTCGGAAGCAGGCCCTCCATCTCGCTCCGGGAGAGGTTGAAGTCCCCGACCAGCAGCGTGGGGCGGCCCAGGCGCTCCTCGCGCCGCACGAAGGCCAGCACTTCCGCCAGCTGCTTTCGTGTCACGGTCGCCTCGAGAGCGTCGCGCGACGCGTACAGGTGCAGGTTCACCAGGTTCCCGCGAAAGCCGGGGGCATCGATCTCGCTCACGAGGAATCCTTTCCCGCCCAGCTTCTCGACCGTGCTGGCTTCGTCCGGGAGCCTTCCGAATCCGTGGAAGCGCGTGTCACCCACGGGGACGCGGCTCAGCGTCAGCAGGCCCGACACGTTCAGGTGGCCCATGAAGCCGGTTCGTCCCGACGTCACCACCCGGTACTCCGGCAGGCTCTCGGCCAAGGCCCTGAGAACGGACCAGTCGAAGACCTCCTGGAGCACCACGACCATCGGACGGCAGCGGGCCACCGTCTCGATGAGGCGCTCGAGGCGCTGCATCCGGTCGGTGGAGAAGGCGTAGGGCACCAGCAGCGGCCGCGTGGGCAGCATCCAGAAGTTGCCCTGCAGGACGGTGAGGCCGCCCCCCGCTCGGGGATCCTCGAGGAGGGTGGCCGGACACGCTCCGGCGTCACCCACGGGCCGCTCCTGCGGGTCGATGGGCTGCACGCCCGCGGTGGTGACGCCCACGACCGCCCACACGCACATCCCCAGCAGCACGGTCCCTGCCCGTCGTCGTCCGTCATCCACCATTCCCCGTCCTCGTCCTCGGAGACTCCCCGGTCGCCGTGTGGACCGGGCAAGATTCAATCCGCCGGGAGCCGCCGGAGTCCCGGGACGACCAGAAGGAGGGCCCCCAGGGCCGCTCCGAGGTAGAACGTGTAGACGCGCCACCACAGCAGGGCCGCCGCGAGGAGCCCGGGTGCGAGGGTGGTGTCCAGCAGCGCCGCGAAGACGATCTCGACGCCTCCACCCCCTCCCGGCGGTGGCAGGAGAGCCGTGGCGTACAGCACGAAGAACGGTCGCAGCACCAGGTCGGGGAGGACCGCGATCGTCGCGGCGCCGCCCGCCACGAGGGGGAGGACCAGCAGGGGGAGCACCGCCAGGCGCGCCGCGATGTGCAGTCCCGTGGCGGCCAGGATGGCCACCACCCAACGCGCCGGCAGCCGCCGCAGGGCGTGGGTGCGGATGAGGAATTCGGCGGCCACGGCGCGCAGCGCCCTCCAGCGCCCGCGGCGCAGCCCGACGCGCGTCCAGAGGGGCGGCGGCGCCTCCCCGGGCCAGCGCGCCGCCAGCAGCGCTGCGACGATGCCCGCCGCCACGAGGACGACGTATCCCAGCACGCCCACCGCCACCCAGGGGGCGCCGCCCACTCCGGCCGCCACCAGGAGGCCGAGGACGACCAGGACCGTCATCTCGCCCGCCATCTCGGCCACCAGGAGCGCGCCGGCCGCGCCCACGCGCACGCCGGCGTCCTTGAGCACGGCGATCTTGGTGGGATCGGAGCCCACGCGGGAGGGTGTCACCGCGGCGACGGCGTCCGCGGCGAGCTGGGCCCGTAGCGAGGCGCGCAGGGTCAGGGGCACCTCGAGGCCGCGCGCCGCGAACGCGACCCGCGCCGCGCGGGCGAGGATCTCCACCGTGAAGGCCGCCAGGGCCAGGAGGTGCGCCCGGGCCGGAATCATCCCCAGGGTGGCCACTGCGCCGGCGCCGGTGCGCCGCACCACCCACGCCATGGCGAAGAGCCCGGCGACCAGCGACAGCGCCGCGAAGACGGCGCGCCGCCGGCCGGGCGGGCGGCGGGTCTCAGCCGGAGGCGACAGGGACCAGCTCCCGGTAGAGCGCCACCGGCTCCCGGAAGGTCCGTCGCCAGTCGAAGGTCTCCTCGGCGTGGCGGCGGGCCCGGTCCCGGAGCGCGGGGTCGAGGCGCGCTGCCATGCTTTCCAGAGCCCGGGCGCAGCTTTGTGGGTTCTCGTGGCGGTAGAGCTCGGCCACGCCCGAGCCGGCGACGCGCTCCGGCGCCGCCCCCCGGTCCACCGCCACGACCGGCAGCCCGCACGCCATGGCCTCGGCGATGGAGAGGCCGAACGTCTCGCCGGGGCCGGGCGCCACGTACATGTCGCAGCTCGCGTAGAGTCGGGCCATCTCCTTCCGGTCCCGGACGTAGGCGAGCAGGGTCACCCGGGGCCGCGAGGCCGTCCGGCCCCGGAACTCCTCGAGGAGCGGCCCGCCGCCGGCCAGCAGCAGGTGCGGACGGCGCGCCAGGGGCACGCGGGCGTGTCCCTCGAGAAGCACGTCCAGGCGCTTCTCCGCGCAGAAGCGGCCGGCGAAGACGGCGACCGGCACGCCCGGCTCGACCCCCCACGTCGCCGGATCGAGCCGCTCCGCCGCCGGGAGGGGGCGGAAGGTGTCGAGGTCGGTGCCGAGTCCGATGGTGCGCACGCGCCGCACACCGAGGTCCCGGAGCTCGCGGGCAACGACGTCCGACGCCGCGACGGTCACGTCGAAGCGCCGATAGACCCGCCGCACCAGCCTCCGGGCGGCGGCCCGGGCCGCCATGCGCACGGGCTCGAGCAGGCGGCCGGTGGCGTAGGGCTCGGCCACCGTCCGCACCACGTCGGTGTGATAGAAGCCGACGGTGGGGACTCCATCGGTCCCCATGGCGCGGCGCACCAGCCAGGGCACGATGAAGGGGCTGCCCACCTCGACGACGTCCGGTCGCTCGCTCCGGAGGATGTCGCGGACCGCGCCCGGCCGCAGGATCATCCTGTAGTCGGGCGAGACCGGGACGCGGGGCCCGGCCACCCGGTGGAGCCGGGTGGCGCCAAGGGACTCGACGTCGTCGCGCTCTCCCGGGACGATCACGACGTGCTCCACGTCCATGCCGGCCAGCGCCCGGGCCTTGGCCTGGAGATAGGTGCGCACGCCGCCGCTCACCTCGTCCGACCAGGCGTCGGTGATGTCCAGCACGCGCAGGGGCCGGCCCGACTGGCGCAGGCGGTCGGGGCGAGCGGATGTCGCGGTCTCGATCACGGCTCCCCGCTGGGGTCGCGTGGCGGTGCCAACGGACGCCGACGCGTGCAAGATCCCCACCAGGCGGCCCGGTGGGGCACGCGCCGGGGTGTACCTTATCTTGGGGCTGGAAGCCGCGCGCCCGCATACCCGATCCGTCTTTCGCCACCCGCCCCCCGGAGACCCTCCTTGCCCGCCCCGGACGCCCTGGATCCCTCCGCCTACGACGAGGCCTCGCCGGTCGCCGCCGTCGAAGCCGCCCTCGAGCGCGCCGCCTCCGTGGGCGAGGCGCTTCGCGCCTTCATCGTCGTGGACGCCGACGGCGCCCGGCGCGCGGCGCGCCGCGCGGAGGCCGCGGCGCGGGAGGGTCGCAGCCTGGGGCCCCTCCACGGGGAGGTGGTGACCCTCAAGGACCTGATCGTCACGAAGGGCCTCCCCACGACCGCCGGCTCCCGGGCGCTGGGAGACGGGCTGCCGGGGGATCGCGACGCGCCGCTGGTGCGCCACCTGCGCCGGGCTGGCGCCATCGTCCTGGGCAAGACCAACCTGAACGAGTTCGCCTACGGCGTCACCGGCGAGAACGCCCACTTCGGGCAGACGCTGAACCCCTGGGACCGGACCCGCATGTCGGGAGGCTCCAGTGGCGGATCGGCGGCGGCGCTGGCGGTGGGGATCGGCATGGGCTCGGTGGGCACCGACACCCGCGGCTCCATCCGCATCCCCGCGTCGTGCTGCGGCGTCACCGGCTTCAAGCCGAGTCGGGGACGGGTGCCCACCGAGGGCGTCTTCCCCCTGAGCTGGAGCCTCGACCACGCCGGGCCGCTGGCCCGGAGCGTGGTCGACGCGGCGCGGCTCCTGGGCGTCATGGTCGGGGGCAGGGGCGGCCCCGCCCGTTTCACCGGTGCGGCGGAGCGGGGCGTGGAGGGGCTGCGCCTGGGGGTGTGCCCGTTCTTCTTCCGCGGGCTCGACGGGGAGGTGGAGGCGTCGGTCCGGGATGCCGTGGACGTCCTGGCCGATCTGGGCATGGACGTGCGCGAGATCGAGATCCCCGAGCTGGAGGGGAGCCTGCGGGCTTCCGCGGCCATCGCGGCGTCCGAGGCGCTGGCCGTTCACGAGGAGCGCGTCCGCGAGCGCCGCGGCGACTACGGGCCCGCCATGCTGGCGCGGCTGGAGAAGGGCTACGCGCTGTCGGCGCTGGAGCTGGTGCGGGCGGAGCGTGCCCGGGAAGCCCTGAGCGCCGCCTACCGGCGGGCGTTCCGGGACGTGGACTGCATGGCGGGGCCGACGCTGCCGGGGCTGCCGGCGCCGGTCGGCAGCGCCACCATGCAAACCGCCGGGGGCGGGGAGGAGGGCGTGGTGGACGCCTCCTGCCGGCTCAACGCCCCCCAGAACATGACGGGTGCGCCGGCCCTGTCGGTGCCGTGCGGCTTCTCGCGCTCGGGGCTGCCCATCGGGCTCCAGCTGTGGGCGGCGCGCGGCGCCGACGACGTCGTGCTGGCGGTGGGGGGCGCATGGCAGCGGGCCACGGCGTGGCATTTGCAAAGACCTCCGGAGGTCGGGGAAGGGGCGTGAGCCCGGAGCGGCCGCACCTCGGTTGTCCGGTCGCCTTCCCTCCCCCATGTTCCGCTCCGACGCCTGTAGCCTGACGCCGACGACCCCTCGAGGGGTTTGCCGAAGGAGACCCGATGCGCACCACCCGCACGATCGCTCTGGCCGCCGCCCTGACGTTCGCCGCCTGCTCGTCCACGGGCGCGGATCCGGCGAATACGGCGCCCACCCCGGCGCCCGCCACGCCCGCTCCCACGCCGGCGGCTCCGTCCACGGGCATGGACGCCGTCTACACCGCGGAGCAGGCGGACGAGGGAGAGCTGCTCTTCCGCGACTTCTGCTCCGGCTGCCACAGCCCCAGCGAGTTCCAGGGCCAGGGCTTCCTCGGCTCCTGGGGCGGCCGCACCGCGTACGACCTCCACGGCTTCATCAGCCAGAACATGCCGGAGGACGCACCCGGCATGCTCTCGCCGCAGGAGTACGCGGACATCGTGGCGTACGTGTTCGAGCTGAACGACGTCCCCGCGGGCGGCGATCCCCTCTTGCCCGACGAGGCACGCCTGCGGCTCATCCGGATTCCGGGGCGGTAGGGGCCGGCGAGGCGCGGTCCGGGCGCCGCGGTCCTCGCGGCGGGCGGCGCCGGATCGGCTCGCGCTACAGCGGGGATCGCGGTGCGGGAATCCCCCGTCAGCCGCTGAGAGGCGGAGGCCCCGTCCTCTCGTCCGGCGCGAGCCGGACCCGCAGGCCGGGCTCGGGGGTGCGCTGGACGAGCGGCGGCTCCCCGGAGACGCCCGCCTCACGCAGGGCGTCCGCGGCCGTCGCCGCCTCCGTGCTGTCCACGTCCTCCCCGGCCAGGAGCTCGACGCGCAGCGCCGGAAACCGGCGAAGCAGCGCCGCCAGCGAATCGGGGGTGGCGCCGGCCGCACCGAGGCGTCGCGCCGCCGCCGGGACGTGGACGAACTCCACCCGCAGCGCGGTCCGCGCCATCGCCTGCGCCAGGGCGCGGGCCAGCACCTGGTTCGCCTGCTCCCCCATGGGCTCGGCGGCGAGATAGCCCACGCGGACCAGCTCCCCGGCCTCGCTCGCGACGATCTCGACGCCCACCGGACGCACCCCGGGCGGGAACGGGAGGGCGGTGGCCGCGTCCCTCACCCGGGCCCGGGCGAGCGCCAGCAGCTCGGGCAGCGCCGGGGGAGGCGCGGGCGCGCCCGACTCCTGGGGCTGGAGCAGGTCCGTGAGCGCGTCCACGTCCCCGGTCGAGACCGGCAGCTCCTCCAGCACGAGGCTCACCGGCTCCCCCGCACCCGCCGACGCCGCGCGCTCGAAGGCGTGGCGGTCGTCGGGGCCGTGCCAGCGCGTGGTCGCCACCCGTAGGTAGACCTGCGTCCGATCGGGCCCGAAGGCCAGGCGCCGGCTCACGATGGAGACGGTTCCCGGCTCCTCGAAGGTGGCCTCGGCGGCGTCCACCGCCCGACGCACGCGCGCCTCCCGGGCGATCTGCCGCAGGGACTCGGTCAGGGGCATGGCCACCACTGCGGTGAAGGCCGCCACCATCAGGATGCGCTTGGAGGGGGAGCCGAACACGTCCAGGAAGCGGCCGGGGGGCAGGCGCGTGAGCCAGCCGGCGGGCCCCCGGGTGATGGTGTCCCGGTGCCAGCCCCGCGCGGCCTCCACCACGTCCGGCCGCTGCATGCCCACGAGGAGGAACACGGCGACGCCGCTCAGCACGATGCCGGCGAGGTTGGCCCCGAAGAGGAGCAGGCTGCCGGCGATGAGGTCGCTCCGCCAGCCCGCCGCCATGGCGAAGCCGCCCACGGCCAGCGGGGGGATGAGCGCCACGGCGATGGCGACGCCCGGGATGGCCGCCGACAGCCGATGTCCCCGGGCCAGCGTGACCACGGCGGCCACGACGCCTGAGAAGACGGCCACGGCCAGGTCCAGGATCGTCGGCCGGGCGCGCGAGGAGATCTCCAGCGTGATGGTCTGGAAGGGGAGCGCGGCCGTCAGCAGGGCCGCCACCAGGACGACGGCCAGCGCGCTGCCCACCACCACGGTGCCCGACTGGACCGCCAGGCGGCCGTCCCCCACCGCCAGCGCCAGGGTGAAGCCGGTGAGCGGCGCCAGGAGGGGCGCCACCAGCATGGCTCCGATGACCACCGCCGAGCTGTCGATGGCCAGGCCGAGGGTGGCGATGGCGCCCGACAGCACGAGGACCGTCCAGTACGGGAGGTCGGCTTCCACGGCGGCGTCGGCCACGTCGCGGAAGATGGCCGGGCGGTCCCACGCCTTCACCCCCAGCCGCTCGCCGGCCACCTTCTCGACGGTTGTCGCGACCGCCGCATCGCTCTCCATGGTCGCGCGCCGCTCCCGTTGGAGGGGACCCGTTGTCGACGGGGCCATGCAGGTTCGAGGCCGCTTCCGCGACCCTCAGCCTTCCGGCGCCTGGGGCTCCGTCGTCGCGACCAGGCAGCGGAGCAGCTCCGCCACCCCCCACGCCTGCGCCACGCACCCCCGGGGATGGTAGGGCGGCTCGGCGTCGAACACCTCGCTCACCGTGCCCAGGCCCGCGTCGTCCAGGTGGGAGAGGAGCCCGGCCAGGAAGTGGCTCGCCGTGTCGCGATCGCCCGGATGGAGCTTCAGCCACGCATCCACGAACGGGCCGATCAGCCAGCTCCACACGGTGCCCTGGTGGTAGGCTGCGTCCCGCGCGAGGAGGTCCCCGTGATACGTCTCCTTGTAGT
>JAHWKH010000160.1 GCA_019347995.1 Gemmatimonadota bacterium
CGTGGACCTGCCGGCCGTGGACGAGGCTCGGCATGCCCGTGGCGTCGCCGAGAGCCTTCCATCGGTCCAGGACCTCCCGCGAGGGAGCGTCTCCGAAGAGCGCCAGGTCGAAAGCGCGCGCCCCGTCTCCCCTTCCGGTGGTGCCCTGGACCAGCCACGGAAAGTCCCGGGACCACCCGGGATGGATCCACAGAGGCACGGGTCCGGGAACGGATGTTTCCAGGACGACGGCGACGGATGGGGTGGAGATGGCCATGGCCCCGAATGATGGACCCGACGCCGGGCGCGGGAAAGCCCCGGGCGGCCTCGCGCCGACGACGGATTTCCTTAGATTCAGACGCTGCCTCGCCGCATCCCACGGGACTCCACACGCGGGCCGTCAGGACCGCGGGCCATCATGAGCGAACCCCTCTTCGATCAGCAGAACGCCGGGTACGCCCAGGCGCTCTACGAGCAGTACGCCCGGAACCCCCAGTCCGTCCCGCAGGAGTGGCGGGACTTCTTCGCCCAGGGCGCCGCGGTGGCGCGGCGGGCGGGGCTGCTGGTTCCCGAGACCCTCTCCACCAACGGAGGGTCGGCCCGGGCGGAGGCACTCGCCCCGAGGGCCGCGCCCCCCCAGGCCGCCGGCCTGTCGGAGGAGGCGGTGACGCGGCGCCTGTCCGCGGTGGCCAAGGCCACGTACTTCGTCCAGGCGTTCCGCGACCACGGCCACATGCTGGCCCGCATCGATCCGCTGGGGGGGGAACCCCCCGGGCACCCGCAGCTCGATCCCGCATTCTTCGGGACCAGCCTGGAGGAGCTCGAGGAGATCCCCGCCACGGTGGTGCTGAACGGCGGCGCGCGGCCGGACGAGACCGTGGCCGAAGCGCTCCGGCGCCTGCGCGAGACGTACTGCGGAGACATCGGCTGGGAGTTCGAGCACCTGGAGGACCCGGAGCGCGTGCGCTGGCTCTGGAACCAGGTGGAGTCGGGCGTGCACACGAGGCCCCTGGATTCGGGCGCGAAGGTGCGCCTCCTGCAGCGGCTCAGCGAGGTGGAGGGCTTCGAGCAGTTCATCCACCGTACCTTCCTGGGACAGAAGCGATTCAGCGTCGAGGGCAACGACATGCTCGTGCCCATGCTCGACCTGGCCCTGGAGGAGGCGGCCCGGAGCGGCGGGGAGGGGGCGGTCCTCGGGATGGCCCACCGGGGGCGCCTCAACGTGCTGGCGCACACGGTGGGCGTGCCCTACGCCGACATCCTGCGGGAGTTCGGCGGCCTCCCTTCGAAGGGCGGGCCGCTGGCGGTGGCGGGAACGGGCGACGTGAAGTACCACCACGGGGCCGAGGGCGAGTTCTCCCTCCCCGACGGCGGCGGCATGAGCGTCATCCTCTCGCCCAATCCCAGCCACCTGGAGTTCGTGAACCCGGTGGTGCTGGGCATGACCCGCTCGCTCCAGTTCGGCGGGGAGGGGAAGGATCGTCGGCAGAACACGATGGGGTGGGTCCCCATCCTCATCCACGGCGACGCCGCGTTCGCGGCCCAGGGCGTGGTGGCGGAGGCGCTCAACCTGGGGCGTCTGGCCGGCTACACCGTGGGCGGGGCGATCCACGTCATCGTGAACAACCAGATCGGCTTCACGACGACGCCCAGCGACGGCCGCTCGACGCGCTACGCGTCGGATCTGGCCAAGGGCTACGACTTCCCGATCCTGCACGTGAACGCCGATCGCCCCGAGGCCTGCCTGGCCGCGGTGAGGCTGGCCATGGCCTACCGCGCCGAGTACGGCGACGACGTGGTCATCGACCTGGTGGGCTACCGCCGCCACGGGCACAACGAGGGCGACGAGCCGGCCTACACGCAGCCTCGCCAGTACGCCCGCATCGCCGAGCATCCCACGGCCAGGGTCCAGTGGGCGAAGCGGCTCCAGGACGAGGGTGTGATCGACGAGGCCGCGGCGCAGCGCATCGAGGACGCGGTGGCAGAGCACCTGCGCGGCGTCCACGACCAGCTCAAGGAGGAGCCGGGCGCCCAGGGCGAGGACCACGACCCCGAGCCGGCGCGCTCGCCGGCGGTGGAGACGGCGCTGCCCTTCGAGGTGCTCCAGGAGATCGACCAGGCGGCGCTCACCTGGCCGGAGGGCTTCACCGTGCATCCCAAGCTGCAGCGCTCGCTGGAGAAGCGGCGCGAGGCGTTCGGCCTGGACACGCCCATCGAGTGGGCCCACGCCGAGACGCTGGCGTTCGGCTCGCTCCTGCGCGACGGAACCGTGGTCCGGCTCTCGGGCCAGGACTCCCAGCGCGGGACCTTCAGCCAGCGGCACCTGGTGCTCCACGACGTCGAGACCGGCGAGGAGCACTGTCCCCTGACCGCCTACGGCGAAGGGCGTTTCGAGGTCTGGAACTCACCGCTCTCAGAGGCCGCGGTGGTGGGCTTCGAGTACGGCTACAGCGTGGTCACCGACAACGACCTGGTGCTGTGGGAGGCCCAGTTCGGAGACTTCGTGAACTCGGCGCAGGTCGCCATCGACCAGTTCGTGTCGTCCGGCCGGGAGAAGTGGGACCAGCTCGTGAACCTCACGCTCCTCCTCCCCCACGGATACGAAGGGCAGGGTCCCGAGCACTCCTCGGCGCGCCTCGAGCGCTTCCTGCAGCTGTGCGCGGAGGGCAACCTGCGGGTGGCTTACCCCACGACGCCCTCCCAGTACTTCCATCTCCTGAGGCGACAGGCCCACGCGAGGCCCGAGCGGCCCCTGGTGGTCATGACGCCCAAGAGCCTGCTGCGCCTGCCGGCGGCCGCCACCCCGGTGCGGGAGCTGGTGGAGGGACGCTTCCACCCGGTCATCGACGACCCCGGCGCGGACGAGCTCAGGGAGTCCGTCACGCGGCTCGTCCTCTGCACCGGGAAGGTCTACTACGACATCCAGGCCCACGAGGCCCGTCCGGGCGCCACGTCCGTGGCCGTCGCGCGGATCGAGGAGCTCTACCCCTTCCCCGCCGAGGCCGTCGACGCCCTGGTGAAGGCGTATCCGAAGCTGGAGGAGGTGGTGTGGACGCAGGAGGAGCCCCGCAACATGGGCGCCCTGACGTTCATCGGTCCCCGGCTGCGGGCGGTGGTCCCCCGGGAGGTCCCGCTGCGCTATGTGGCCCGGCCCGAGCGCGCCAGCCCCGCGGAGGGGAAGGCCGTGGACCACGCCCGCGAGCAGAAGCGCATCGTGCGGGAGGCCCTGGGGCTGGAGGGAGGCTGAGGGTCCGGAGCCTGCGCAGAATGTAGGATTTCCCGGGGCCCCTCGTACGTGGGAAGGAGGAGGTCTCTTGCCGGGAAGGAGGCGACCGATGGATCCGCGGACCGATGACCGGATGGGCCCGAGACGGCCCCGCACCCCGCGAGACCGCGGGCTCCCGGCATCCCTCGTCCTGGGAGTCGCGCTCTCGGCGATCTCGGGCCTCTTCACGTCGGCGGCAGCGGCACAGACCATCGACGGCACGTTGATGGATCTGCACAGCGGCCAGCCGATCCCGCTCGGGCTGGTCATGATGTTCACCGAATCGGGCGACTCGGTGGCGATGACGGTCACCGACGAACGCGGCCATTTCCGGCTGTCCTCTCCGGACCCGGGTAGCTTCGTACTGCTCGCCTCGGCCCTGGGCTACAAGGAGACGGCGGACGGCGTCTTCGAGCTGGGCGAGGACGGGGTCATGACCGTTGAGCACCGGCTCGCCCCCCAGCCGCTGCCGATCGACGCCCTTATCGTCTCCCTCCGCCGACCCGTGCTCCAGCACCACCTCGTGCGGAACGGCTTCGTCCGCCGGCTCCAGCGCGGCCTCGGCGAGTTCATCACGCCGCACGACATCGAGGAGTCGGCGGCGATCTCGACCGAGGACCTCTTCGCCGGCCTGCCCGGGCTGCGGGTCGGGGCCGTGTACAGCGTGCCCCGGCGGGCGCCCCCGCCGGGGATCCCCCCCGAGTCGTATCCGCGACCGGACATCGGGGAGACGGTCCAGGTGCGGAGCTCCAACGGCGGCTGGTGCGTTCCCACCGTCTACCTGGACGGGTCGAGGGTCCATTACGAGCCCGATCTCGGATCCACGCTGTCGAACATGGCAGACATCGGGGCGGTGGATGCCATCGAGGTCTACCGCAGGACGGCCGAGATCCCGGTGGAGTACAGCAGCGGCACGGAATCGAACTGTGGCGTGCTGGTCGTCTGGACCAAATCCGGCCTGGCCGCGGGGCAGCGGCCGGAGGGCGCGCCACGATCCGCCGTAGCGGGGTCCCGCCGCCTGCCATCGGTCGAGGAGCGGGGGCCTCCGCCGACGCCGGGAGAGAGGATACGGATGGAGCTGGTCCCGCACGTGGGCGAGGAGCTGGGTCTCGCCTCCCCCTTCGAGGGCACCTTCCTCACGGTCCGTGGTGACGACCTGCTCGCGAACGATCCGTCACGGGGGGGAAGGACGCTGGCCCTGCCCCTGAGTGGCCTGGAAGCCGTCCATGCCCTGCGGGAGCGTCACCCGCGCCACGCCATGAAAAGAGGAGCGATCGCGGGAACCGCATTCGGCGTGGGGATGTGGCAGTTCCTCGCCATCCTGTGCGGGTCGGGCTGCGACAGCGGCTCCGCCAGCACGTGGTTCCCCGCGACCGTGGTGGGCGCGTTCGTGGGGTTCATGGTGGGCGCCCAGGGACCGGGGACCCACTGGGTGGATGTGCCCGTGCCGGAGCCCGCTCCGGCCGAGGTGGGGCTTCGCCCCGGAGGGGGCTGAGGGTCGGCTCCGGGAGGCGCTGGAGTTGGAAGCGTAGGAGCAGCCGCGGCCGTTCGGCCCCTGCGCGTCATTCCGCCCTGAGCGTCTCGCTCGGATCCAGACCGAGAGCCCGGCGCGCCGGCAGCCAGGTGGCGGCCAGGGCGACGAGCCCCATGACCGCTCCGGCCCCGGCGAACGTCAGGGCATCGGTTCCCGATACGCCGTACAGGAGGCTCGACAGCAGGCGGCTCAGGGCCCACGCGCCCCCCAGGCCGGCCGCCGTGCCGATGGCCGCCGGGATCAGCGAGGTCTTCACCACCCCCGCCAGGAGGGCGGAACGCGGCGCACCCAGGGCCAGGCGCAGCCCCAGCTCCCGCCGCCTGCGCGCCACGCCGTAGGCCACCACCCCGTACACGCCGGCGCCGGCCAGGAGGAGCGCCACCGCTCCGAACTGCACGAACAGGCCGCCGAAGAAGCGCTGGGGCCAG
Organism: Gemmatimonadota bacterium; assembly: GCA_019347995.1. The sequence goes on from JAHWKH010000160.1 coordinate 5,207, forward strand.
GACGTGAAGCGGCGGCGCTCGACCATGGTCATCACGTCGAAGGGGGCCTGCACCGGGTCCATGTCGCGCAGCTCCGCCCGCACCGGCCCGGTGAGCGAGCCCGCGTCGCCCTCGCCCCGGACCAGGAGCGCCATCCCGCGCCACCCCAGGAAGGCGTAGGGAACGTGAACCTGGAGGCGTGAGACGTCGGACTGCTCCCCGAGCTCCTCGTACACGATGTCCGGGACCACTCCCACCACCTCCAGGACCTCGCCGTCGACCAGGATCGTGCGGCCCACGGCGTCCGTCCCCCCGAACAGCCTGCGCGCCAGGCTCTCACCGACGACGGCGACGGCCGAGGACGTGTCCCGCGCCTCCGAGCCGGTGAACTCCCGTCCGGCGAGGAGCCCCACGCCCAGGGCTTCGAACGCCCCGGCGGTGGCGCCCACCAGGGTGGCCACCGGCGCCGTCTCCAGCGGCTCGCCCTCCTCACGCCGCACCGGGACGGCCGGGCCTCCGTCGTCCGCCGGGATTGCCGACATGGCCGCGGCGCCGGCCACCCCCGGGAGCCCCTCGATGCGCTCCGCCGCGTCCTCGAAGAACGCGATCCTCTCTTCGACGGGGTCGTAGCGGTCGCCCGCCAGCGTCAGCCGCATGCTCAGGGTGGAGCTCACGGGCATCCCGATGTCGGCCCCCGCCACGCCCAGGAAGCTCCGCACCATCAGCCCCGCCCCCACCAGCAGGATCAGGGACAGCGCCACCTCCACCCCCCCGAGCGCGTTCCCGTCCGCCGTCACCGTTCCGCTCACCGTGCCCGTCGCGTCCACCGGCGGCTCGGTCGTGCCGCTCCCGCCCCCGCAGCCCGCCATCAGCCCCAGCACCGCCGCGCCGGCCGCCGGCGGGAGGAACCAGACGGCGACGAGGCCGACGAGGAGCACCACCCCCGCGCCGGCCGCCCAGCGCAACCAGGTCGAGCGTAGCGCACGCCCCGACCACGCCATGAGCCGCTCGGCCCAGGCGCGTGCTGCGTCTGTCTTACGTCCCGCCACCGGGAAGGGTTACCTCGGTCCCATGGTGTTCATCCTTCAGCGCTCGGACGACG
>JAHWKH010000161.1 GCA_019347995.1 Gemmatimonadota bacterium
TCACAGCGACCCGCTATCTTCGTCTTCCACCCGCGACGCGACTTCGATCTCGACGGCATGCCCCTCACCCTCGTCACGGCCTCCACATCGGCGCACCTCTGGTCGGCCCTCTCGGAGCGAGCCCTCGAGGACGGCGTCCACCTGTGGCTGAGCCACCGCAATCACCGCGACCTCCTCTTCGAGGCGGCCCGGGCGCGGGGTCGCGCCGGTTGGCTCGATCCGCCCCTTACGTTCCTGAGCGACCTCCCCGACCGCTTCGACGTGTCGACCCGGCCGGCCGGCCTGCTCACGCGCCGGCGGCTCCTGGCCCGCTGCGCCGCCGAGCATGGCCGTCGCCTGGAGGTGGGCGCGAGCGGCCGCCACCACAGCCTGGCCCGCGGACACATGCTGGACCCCCTCCTGGGTGAGCTGCTCTCCGGAGGCGTCGAGCCCGACGAGCTGAGGCGCGCCCTGGGCGCGGTCGCCGACGACGATTTCGCGCGTCGGCGCAATGCCTGGGTCGTGTCGGTCCACGCCGAGTACCTGCAGGTGCTGGGGGAGCGGGGACTCCACGACCCCCGGCAGGTGCCGGCGCTCCTCGCGCGGGCCGTGGCGGAGGGCAGGCTGAGCGCCGCTCTCGCCGGGGCCCGGGAGCTCCACGTGTGGGGCATCTTCTCGCTGGGCACGTGGGGCGCGCTGGTGCGCGCCCTGGCGGCGCAGGACGGCGTGGCGGTCAAGCTCTACCTGCCGGAGGAGGACGAGCCCGATCCGGAGTGGGACGGGCTGGGCGCCGGGCGGGAGCGCGTGGGCGAAGGCTCGAGCGCCCTGCCGCCGCCCAGGGTGCAGCCGGCCCCCGACGCGCGCCGCGAGCTGCTCTGGGTCGCCTCTCAGGTGAAGGGCCTCCTCACCGCGGGCGCGTGCGAGCCCTGGGAGGTGGCGGTGGTGGCGCGCACGGGCGAGGACGACGTGCGACGCGCGTGGCGCGCGCTCCGCGAGGCGGGGGTACCGGCGACGGCGCGCATCCGCACGCCCCTCCACGAGGCGGCCGCGCTCAAGTCCCTGCTCGAGCTGCTCGGAGGCGCGGCCGCGCGATGGCCCTACCGGACGCTCAGGGACGTCCTGGGATCGCCCTATTTCGACACGAGGATCGACCTGCGCTTCCTGGACGGGATCGCCGGGCGCCGTCGCGTGGTGGGGCTGGAGGCGTGGGCCGCCGAGTTGGACCGGGAGCAGCGGCGCCTCGCCCTGGAGGCCGACGCACGTGACAGTGAGGGGCTGCGTGCGCTGGCCCAGCGCGCCGCCGGTGCCGTCGAGCGCTTCGGCGTCTTCCGGGAGGCCGTCGAGCCCCTCTCGGCCCCGCGCCCCGAAGCGGAGTGGATCGACCGGACCCTCCGTCTCACGGCGGGCGACGGGCTCTTCCATTTCCGACGGCGCCTCTCCCGGCCCGTCGACGACCGATGGGACGCGGTCCGGCTCGACCAACGCAGCGTGCTCCAGCTCGAGGCCCTCCTGCGCGAGTGGCGGACCCTGGACCTGGACGACCGGCCCCTGACGGCCGAGGAGTGGCACACCCTGCTCCGAAGGCTCCTGGAGGGACACCAGCTCGCGCTCACCACGCCGCTGCAGAAGGGGGTCCAGGTGCTGGAGGCCCACGACGCGGCCCTCACTCCTTTCCGACACGTCTTCGTGGTGCACGCCAACGACGGGGTCTTCCCCCGTCCGGCCGCGGCGGGCGGGGTTCTCACGGAGGCCGAGAGGGCGCGGCTGGCCGGGAGGGCTCTCCCGCTGAGCGACCGGGTTCGTGCGCTGCGCCGCGAGCGTACGCTCTGGCGGGCGGTGACGGCGGCGCCCTCCGTCACGATCACCTACCGCTCCACCGATCCCGCCGGCACACCGCTCCTCCCCTCCCTCATGGTTCCCGATCACGACGTGGACACGGAGCTCCCCAGGACGTGGGAGCCGGAGGATCCGATCGACGAGGAGCAGCTCCACCGCGCCCTGGCCGATCGGTTGGCGGACGCCGATGACCTGTCCCCGATCGCCGCCCCCGCCCCGGCTCTCCTGCGGCGGGCGGTCGTCGCCGCCCACGCCGAGGACGGCCGCGCCGCGCTGGAGCGGGTCGGCATCGCCACGGAGATGGCCCTCACGCCCTGGGCCGGCTGGATCCGTGATCCGGCGAGCCGGGCGCTCCTGGAGGAGCGCTACGGCGAGGAGCACGTGTGGAGCGCGAGCCAGCTCGAAGCCTATGCGGCCTGCCCCTGGCTCTTCTTCGTGGAGAGGGTGCTGCGGCTCGAGGACGTGGCCGAGGTCGAAGAGGAGACCGACGCCCTCACCTTCGGCGGCGTGGCCCATCGGCTCCTGGAGCGCTTCTGGAAGCGGATGAAGGACCGCGCACCCGGCGAGTGGGACCTGCGCGTCGAGGCGGAGTACGCCGAGGTGCAGGACGAGGTGATGGCCGCGCTGGAGGAGGAAGGCCAGTGGACGGGGCTCCCCGTCCTCTGGCGTGAGACCCGCCGCGACGTGTCGGACGCGGTGCGCGAATACCTGCGCTGGGAGCTGCCGGGACTGGCGAAGAGGGGTGATCGACCCGAGCTCGTGGAGCACGGCTTCGGGCGTGACGCCGGAGATCCGGTCCGCATCCGCGGACGCGACCGGCGCGCGCGAGCCGCGTCGATCCTCCTCGCCGGCCGCGTCGACCGCGTGGACCGGGGGACCGGTGGCGCGCTGCGCATCCTGGACTACAAGTCGTCCACCGTGCCCGCGGCGAAGAGCTACAAGGACGGAGTCACGCTGCAGTCGGCCCTCTACATGACGGCGCTGCACGAGCAGACCGGCGAGCCCGTGGAGCGGGCGGGCTACCGCTCCATCAAGAAGCCCGGTACGGGGTCCCGGAGCGACATCCGCTGGGGCGACGCGGCGTTCGAGACGGCGCTCGCGCTCGCCCTCTCCATCCCCGAACGGGTGCGCTCCGGCCGCTTCGAGCCGGTGCAGGCGGCCTCGGCGGGTTGGAAGGGCTGGCACCCCGGCCGCGACGTCTGCCGGACCCGGGGCGAGCTCGTGGAAGGGACGCGCTGGGACGACGAGGACGGGGAGCACGCGCCGTGAGCCGTACCCCCTGGACCACGGAACAGCGCACCGCCCTGATGTCCGAGGGCGATACCCTCCTGGTCGCCAACGCCGGGACGGGCAAGACCACGACCGTCGTCGGCAAGATCCTGTGGCTGCTGGGCCTCGACGGGGGCCCCGACGTCGCGCCGTGCGCCGAGCCTTGCGGCCTGCACGAGATCGCCGCCATCACCTTCACGGAGAAGGCGGCCTACGACCTGAAGCGCAAGCTCAGGAAGGAGATCGAGGCGTCGGAGCGCGCGCGGGACCTGCGCTGGGAGATCGACCGCGCCACCATCGGCACCATCCACGCCTTCTGCGGCGCCCTTCTGCGCGAGCACGCGCTGCGGCTGGGCATCGACCCGACCTTCCGCGTCCTGGACGAGCGCGAGGCGACGGTCCGTCGCCAGGCCGTCGTGCGCGAGGTCGTCATGGAGGCGCTGGAGGCGCGGGAGACGGGAGTGCCGGAGGCCTACCGCCGGTTCGGCCTCCACGGATACGAAAACCAGGCGGGGCTGCTGGAGATGGTGGAGCGGGTTCTCTCGGATCTCGCCTGGCACCCCGCTCGCTGGGAGGGCTGGCGGGGCGGTGAGGGGCGGCTGGACCCGGAGCGGCTCCGTGCGCTGTGCGAGACCTGGACCGACGGCGTCGACGACGAGGTGACCGCGCGCTGCGATGCGCTGGCGCGGCTCGGGGGGAGCGCCCTGGAGCGCTGGCGAGCGTGGCTCGAGGGCGAGAACGCCCGTGACTTCGACCGTTTGATCCTGGACGCCCACGAGCTCCTCACGGGAGCCCGCGGGCGAGCCGCCGTCGCCGCCCTCCGGCGCCGCTACAGGATTCTCGTGGTGGACGAGTTCCAGGATACCGACGCGGCCCAGAGGGACATCGTCTTCGCCATCGGTCGGGGCCAGGAGCGTCCCCAGCTCTTCCTGGTGGGCGATCCGAAGCAGTCCATCTACCGATTCCGCGGGGCCGACGTGGCCGTGTGGAACCAGGTGGCCGACGAGGTGCGCCAGGACGGCCGGGTCCTGGACCTCACCAGGAACTTCCGAAGCCGGCCGCAGGTGGTCGACTACGTCAACGTCGTGGCCGCGGCGGCGATGGACGCCTCAGGGGCCGCCCTGAAGGTCGAGGAGCCCGGGGGCGTGGTGGACTACGCCCCGCTGGAGCCGGGACGCGACGCTTCCACCCATGGTGGCGTCGAGTGGCTCGTCTCCGACGGCGACAAGGCCGAGGATCGTCGACGGTCGGAGGCCGACCACGTGGCGCGGCGCATCCGCCAGATGGTCGGCGCGGGGTCGGCGGCGCCTCTCCTCGTGGAGGACCCCGACACCGGGGAGGAGCGCCCCTGCCGCTTTCGCGACGTCGCCATCCTCTACCGCACGCGCTACGGCGTGGAGCATTACGAGGAGGCGCTCACGCGTCACGGCGTGCCGCTCTTCCATTCCGATCCGCCCAGGCTGGAAGAGCGCCAGGAGGTGCTCGACCTGGTCAACGCCCTCCGCCTGGTGGACAACCCGTTCGACGACCTGCGCGCGTTCGCATACCTGCGCTCGCCGTTCGTCGGCCTGAGGGACGAGACGCTGGCGCTCCTGCGCATGGAAGCGCCCCGGCACTCCCTCTACTACCTGGCCCGGGCGGTCGCGGAGGCGCGGGAGGAGGCACCCGACCCGTGGAGCTGGTCCCCTCCCGAGGATCACCGTCTGCCAGAGATCGAGCGGGGGGCGCTGGTCGAGGGGATCGCCGCCGTGGAGGAGGCGCACGCCCTGGCGTCGCGCATCCCTCTCGACGAGCTCGCCTCCCTGCTGCTGCGCCGTACCGGGTACCGCCTCCATCTCCATGTGCGCGGGCGCGCCCGCGAGGCCGACGCGAACCTCCGGGCGTTCCTGCGCATGATGGAGGAGTACCGGGACCGGCCGCTGGGCGCGTTCCTGGAGATCTGGGACCGCTGGGACCGGGCGGATACCGGCGTCCCCTCCGCACCCCTCCATTCCAAGGACGACGACGTCGTCACGCTGAGCACGATCCACAGGGCCAAGGGGCTCGAGTGGCCGATCGTGTTCCTGGTGGACCTGGACGGCCAGCCCGGCAAATGGCGCACCGGCTCATGGATCAGCGACCGGCGCCTGGGACCCGTGCTGCTTCCGAAGAAGGCCGAAGCGGGCCGACGAGCCTCGCGCATCGAGGAACGGAACCGCCTCGAGGAGGCGGCCGAGGAGGCGCGACTTCTCTACGTAGCCACGACCCGGGCGCGGGAGCGGCTCGTGCTGGCGGCCCCGTCGTCCTTCAACGACGGCTCCTACGCGGCGTGGCTCGTCGGTCCCGCCAGCGATGCGTCGGGCCCCGCAGGCGAGGCCGTCGTGAGCGTGCGCACGGAGCCGCCGCCGCTGGCTCCCCCACCCCCCCCTGCCGCCGTGGGGCTGGAGCGGCTCGATCGGATCGAGGGCGGCGAGGCGCCAGCGGGCGTGCGGCCGCTCCCCGAGCCTCCGCTGCGGTTCGCGACGTCGGCCACCGAGATGATGCTCCGCGCGTCGGATCCGGACGCGTGGACGCGGCGCTACGTCCACGGGGTCCAGGCTCCCTGGGAGTTCGCCCCGCGCACGTCGCGGTCCGGCGGCGTGCCCGCCGACGTGCGCGGGACCGTCATCCACGGCGTCCTGGAGCGCCTCGAGGAGGAGCGCGAGCTGGGCCGTGTCCTCGACGAGGCCATCGGCGAGCTGGAGAACCCGGAGGTGGAGGCGCTCCTCTCTCCGGGGACCCGCTACCGACGCGCCCTGGAAGACGAGATCCGCACGGTCGTATCCGGCGCGCAATGGGCGTGGTACGTGGAGGGGGAGCACCACCGGGAGATGGGATTCGCGCACCTGGTGGGGCCGCGGGAATGGCGGCTCGGCGCCTTCGACCTCTACCGTCCGGGGGGCGCTCGGGCACCCGGCGCGCCGGGGCCCTCGCCCGCACCCGCCGCCGATGCGAACCTGGACCTGTTCACCGAGATCCCGGCCGTGGGCACCGTCTCCGACGAAGCCTGGATCATCGATTTCAAGACCCACGTGATCGACGCCGCCGAAGCGGCTCGCGTGGCCCAGGGCTATGCGGTACAGGCGAAGGTGTACCGGGAGGCCGCCGCGATCGTGGGACCGGCCCGCGTCCGCTTCCACTTCACGCATCC
>JAHWKH010000162.1 GCA_019347995.1 Gemmatimonadota bacterium
GGATGACCATGGACCACGCCTCCACGCAGCGCAGCCGGTACGTTGGCTCCACGACCTCGTGCGGCCGCAGGAAGTCCTCCAGCCCGAAGGTGCCCGGGTTCTCCACGAGTCCCGCCACCTCCACCGTCCACGGGCGCGGCTTGAAATCGCCCGAGTTGCGCGCCGGATCGCGCTTGTCGGTGCCGAACTCGTAGAAGTTGTTGTAGGTGGTGATGTCCTCGTAGGAGTTGGGCTCGTCCGACTGGGAGACGTCGAGCTCCTCGTCCGACGCCTCCGCCATGCCACGCCCCTGCGCGTCGTCCGCGCTACACGCGGCGAGCCCGCCCGGAATCGCGGCGGCCGCGGCAGCGAGCCCCGCCGCCTGCATGAAGCGGCGACGGTTCACGTACGTCTCGTAGGGCGTGATCTCGGAGGAGGGGATGTCGCCCTCCCCCGCGCGGTTCTTCCGGATCAGCATGGAGGGTCTTCCCGTGGAGGGTCCGTGCGCCATCTCTCTAACGCGTGGCGGCCGCGTGGGTTCCCCGACCGGTACGGCCGGAGATCTTCAAGATAACCCAAGCGGGCGTCGGCGTGGATCGTGCGGAACGGTGGGACGGTGGACCCGTGCCGGGGAATCCGCCATTGTGGGCGCCGAGCCGGGCGTCGCGTCTCGGCCACGTCCCCACGGACCGGACCACCCCGTGCGCCACAACCTCGAGTTCCACGTCCTGGACGTCTTCACCGACCGCGTATTCGGGGGCAACCCGCTGGGCGTCTTCCCCGACGCCGCTTCCCTCGACGACGCGCTCATGCAGGCCATCGCCCGCGAGATGAACCTCTCGGAGACCGTGTTCCTCTCGCCCGCCGCCACCGCCGACGGCACGCGCCGCGTGCGTATCTTCACACCCGCCGTGGAGGTACCCTTCGCCGGCCATCCCACCATCGGGACGGCGTGGTTCCTGGTGGCATCCGGTTCCGTGCCCGTCGAGGGTGACACGGTGACGGTGCGCCTCGACGAGAACGTGGGGCGCGTGCCGGTGGAGGTGACGCTGGAGGGCGGCGAGCCCTCGTTCGCGCGCTTCACCACGGCGGTGCTGCCCGAGCATCGGCCGGTGGAGGCGACCGACGAGGAGCTGGCGCGGCTGCTCTCCCTCGAGCCGGCGGACCTCGGGGCCCGGGGACTCGAGCCGGAGACGGTGTCGACGGGGCTGCCCTACACCATCGTTCCGGTGCGCGGCCGCGACGCGCTGGAGCGCTGCCGCCTCGACCTTCCGACGTGGGACCGGCTCCTGCGGGATTCCGACGGCCACCACGTGTACGTGGCCGCGCCCGACGCCAGCGGGGACGCCGACTTCCGCGTCCGCATGTTCGCCCCGGGATCGGGCGTACCTGAGGACCCGGCCACGGGATCGGCGGCCGCGGCCTTCGCGGGCTACCTGGGACGACGCCAGAGCGGGGACGGCGTCCACACGTGGCGACTGGTCCAGGGGGTGGAGATGGGGCGTCCAAGCCGCCTCGAGGCGCACGCCGAGGTGCGAGGCGGCGAGGTGGTGCGCGTGCGCGTGGGCGGCCAGGCGGTGCACGTGTCCCGGGGAGTCATGGAGGTGCCCGCATGACGCATCCCCTGCACGACCTGCCCACGGGTCCGAACCCCCCGCTCGAGCTCAACGTGGTGGTGGAGATCGCGCGCGGCTCGCGCAACAAGTACGAGCTGGACAAGGAGACCGGGATGCTCAGGTTCGACCGCATCCTCTACAGCGCGGTCCACTATCCGGGCGACTACGGCTTCTTCCCCCGCACGCTGGCCGAGGACGGCGACCCCCTCGACGCCCTGATCATCGTGACCGAGCCAACCTTCCCCGGGTGCCTGGTGGTGGTGCGGCCCCTGGGCGTGTGCGTCATGGCCGACGACAAGGGCCGTGACCACAAGATCCTGTGCGTCCCGGTCCAGGACCCGCTGCACCACGAATACCGGAGCCTCGAGGACGTCGCCCCCCACTTCCTCAAGGAGGTGGAGCACTTCTTCGGGATCTACAAGGACCTGGAGGGGAAGCGCACGGCGCTGGAGGGGTGGCACGGCCTCGATGCGGCGCACGAGATCCTGGAGGCGGACATGGAGCGCTACCGCGAGGATGTGGCACGTCGCCGGGAGGGGTGAAGGGGTGTCGGTGAGCGGCGCCGAGGATAATTAGCTTAGCTAAGCTAATTATCCGCCGGCCGTCCCGTACGAGCGGTGCGTCTCCCACCTCCCGGCGCTCGCGGGATCAGCCGCGCCGCTCCTCCTTCATCTCCTCCAGCTCCTCCAGCGTCTTCGGCCAGTCCTCGCGCAGCAGGCGCGAGAGCGCCCGGTCGGCCAGCAGCTTTCCACCCGTCTGGCAGGCCGGGCAGTAGTTCGTCTCCCGCTCTCCGTAGACGATCCGCTGGATCGCCGTGCCGCAGCGGGGGCAGGGCTCGCCGAACTTGCCGTGCGCCGCCATGGCCGGATGGAACGCCGTGACCTTCACCGGGAACCCATCCCCCACCTCGTCCCGCAGCCGCGCCGTCCACGCCGTCAGTCCGGCGCGCGTGGCCTGGAAGAGGCGCTCGACCTCCTCCTCCGACAGGTTGCGCGTACGCTGCACCGGCGAGAGGCCGGCTTCCAGCAGGATCTCGTCCGAGTGGGCGTTGCCGATTCCGCTGAGGATGCGCGGATCCGTGAGGGCACGCTTGAGAGTCCGGTTCTCCCGCGTCAGGGCGGCCGCGAACGCGGGGAGGTCCGCCTCCAGGGGCTCCAGCCCTCCGGGGTCGAGGCTCGCCAATCCCTCCTCTCCGCGCACGACATGGAGCGTGGCCTTCTTCTTCGTGCCGGCCTCGGTGAGGAGGAGCGTGCCGTGCTCGAAGTCGAATCCGGCGTGGGCTCTCTTCCGCGGTACGGCGGCGCCGGGCTTCCGCCACTGGAAGCGCCCGGTGACCATGAGGTGCACGACCAGGAACAGGTCGTCCTCCATCTCCCAGACGACGCGCTTTCCCAGACGCCGGAAGGCCACCACCCGGCGTCCGTGCACCGCCGACAGCGGTGGGTCCCACGTGCGCAGGAGGGAAGGGCTCCTCAGCCGGATGCCCAGCAGGACGCGGCCGGCGACGAGGCGCTCCAGCGCCTCCACGTAGACGGTTACCTCGGGGAGCTCTGGCAGGGATGTCTTCGGGATTGGGGCTCAGGGCCCGGGTGGGAGCCTCAGGTGCCCGGGGGGAGCCTCAGGTGTTGGAGGAGTCCGGGTCGGCCGACTCCCGGCTCCGGTCGCGAAGGACCTCCTGCACGAAGCGCAGCACCTCGCGGGGCTCGGCGGGCTTGGCGAGGAAGGCCTCGGCACCCTCCATGACCGCGCGGCCCATCTGCTCGTAGCGCACGTCGCCCGTGAAGACGATGCAGGGGATGTTCTCGGTGGCGGCGCGGCTGCGCAGCTCCTGGAGCACGCCGTACCCGTCGAGGTTGGGCATGCGCAGGTTCAGCAGGATGATGTCCGGGCACCGATCGGCCGACATCTCCACCGCCCGCATGCCGTCCTCGGCTTCCAGGACGTCGTACCCGTGCACGGAGAACAGCGTCCGGTAGATGTCCCGGGAGTCCGCGTTGTCATCGGCGAGCAGGATGGTGTGCATGGTTCCTGTGGGAAGTCCGGCGTCCACGCTCAACATGGTCATCCCCTCTGTCGGTCCGCCTCACCGACGTCGTCGCCCGGCGTGCAGCTGGCTGGATCAGGCGTCATGATCTCGTGGATCGTCATCGACTGCCTCCGGGATTTCGAGATGCTGGTGCCAGCTTCCTCGAAATGCAAGAGACGGACCGCACCGCGGATCGCGGGCGGATCACCGGTTCACAGGAGGAGCGCGCCCGTTCCCACCACGAGCACCACGGCCGCCGCTCCCACCTTGAGACCCACGGCCAGCGTGCGGGCCAGGAGGAGCCCCCAGCCCACCCGGCCGGCCCGGCGCACGGAGCGCGTCTCCAGCCACGTGACGGCGCCCGCGCCGACGAACGTCCCCAGAAAGGCCGTGATGATCGGCCCCACGAGCGGGACCGGCACGCCCACGAAGAGGCCCAGGAATCCTCCGGCCACGGCGCCCCAGAACGCCTTGCGGCTGCCTCCGTAACGCCGGCCCATGGAGCGCAGGACGAGGAGCTCGCCCAGCTCGGCCAGCGCCACGAGGGCGGCCAGCGCCCCGAAGGTGAGCCACCCCACCCACCCCGCCAGCACGCCCCCGGCCAGCACCGCGAGCTGGATCCACGCGCCGGGCAGACCCAGGGGGATGAGCAGGATGGCCAGGGCCAGGACCACGGCCATGCCGATCTGCACGATCATGGCCGGCTCGCCCTCAGCCGCCCGGCCGCGGGTCGATGGCGTCGCGGGTCACCAGGTCCACGTAGCTCCTGAACCCTTCCCTCCCCCCCACCGCCACGACGTCGCGGGCGCGCTGGAGCGTCTGCGTGCTGTAGTAGCCCGGGACCCCGTGGGGATGAGCGCCGCGGTTGGGGAAGTAGCTGCGGATCAGCACGCCCTCCTCGGCCCAGGGCAGGGCCGCCACGTTGGCGGCGAAGCGGTCGAAGGAGCGGTCCTGCCATAGATAGAACTCCACGTTGGACGTGTAGAATGCGGTGATGGGCAGGCCGCGGCGGCGCAGCTCGTCGCCCACGGTCCTCACGGCGTGCTCCCCCGCCAGGTCGCCCACCACGGGGACCACGCGGTTGGCGGCCTGGAGGTCACGCACGAACCGGTATCCGTCCTCCGTGGCGAGGTAGCTTCCCTCCCGGCCCTCCAGGTCGCGCTCCACCAGGAGGCGCCGGAGGGTGGGATAGTACGGCCTGGGCGCGCGGCCGTGGGTGCGGAAGCGCAGGTCGAGCCCCTCCACCAGGAAGGCGTCGTGGAAGCGGCGGACCGTGGCGCGGTCGGCGTCGGTCAGGGGAACCGGCAGCCCGGCCACCACGGAGTCGACCCGCGCCCGCGCCAGTTCCGTCCACGCCGGGTCCGGCGGGTGCGCCGAGGCGCGCTCCACCAACTCGGCGGCGGACAGGTCGGACCACGACTCCGGATCCTCCGGGAGCGACGCACCCACCAGGTGGGCAAGGTACTCCGCACGCGTGGGAGACAGGGCGAAAACCGCCTTGAAGAGCAGGTGCTGGAGCACGTTGTCGCGCCGCACGTCGACGATGAAGGCCAGCTCGGGACGCAGGGCGGCCAGGTAGGCGAAGCTCTGGTCGGGGCCCACCCCCACGTAGGCGCCGCCTCCCACGGCCCGTTCCCGCAGGGGCCCCAGAACGTGCAGGTAGGAGGATTCGTTGGAGATGAGGTTGTCGGTGTCGAAGTAGCCGCCGGCCTCCGACAGGTCCCGCACGAGTCGCGCGAACGCGCTGTCGGGGATCGGCGCCGCCAGCACGGCCGCCGAGGACGCCGGGCGCGGCGCCGCCAGCGCCGAAGCGCCCGGACGCTCTCCGTCGCCACCGCCGCAGGCGGCGACGAGGGCGAAGAGGAGCGGGGTGGCCGCGGCGCGCCTCACCGCCGGCTCACCCGCCCGGACGCCGCGGCACCGGGACCGGCTCGCCCGGCACGCGCCGGATGCCCAGCCGGTCGAGCTCCCGGTGCAGCGCCGGCACTTCGTCGGACAGGAGCGCGTTGAGGCGCTCCACCGCCGGGGGCACCTCCTCCCAGGCGCGCTCGATCTGCCAGAGCTGGTCCGAGGTGGGGCGCTCGAAGGCGCTCTCGATGGAGGAGCCCAGGCGGCCGACGCGGCCGTGCGCGTCCAGCGCGTCCTCGACCTCCTCGACGCGCGCCTCGAGGGTGTCCACGCGCTCCAGGAGAGCCGGGTGGTCGCCCTCGGCGTCGCGGATCAGCCCACGCAGCTCGTCCAGGTGCGCCTGGAGGTCCCCTGCCCGGCGGCGCGCGGCGACCAGCGGGCCCTGGAGGGCGGCCACGTCCAGGAGGGCGGCCTGGCGGGCCGCCACGGCCTGCGGCGCCGGCGACACCCGCGGATCGAGCCGCACCTGGACGCTCGTGGTCGCCGAACGGTCGCCCGCCTCCAGGCGTTCGGCGCCCGCCCTCAGTGGGGCCTGCTCGTCCACTGACGCCACGTGGGAAACTCCCATGCCATTTCGGTGTGATGGACGCCGATTTCCCGTCAAGTTGTAGCGAGGGTTCTCCGATACACGGGATGTCCCTGACCGTACTGGTCACTCCCCCATCACAGAGGTAACCCCGCATGCGCCGTCGTCGCGTTCGTTCGCTCAT
>JAHWKH010000163.1 GCA_019347995.1 Gemmatimonadota bacterium
GTGGCGCCGAGACGGGTGCATTCCCCGTCGCCGTGCAGCACGAAGGCGTGGGGGTGCCCGGCGTTGGAGTACGCCACCTTGCTGCGCTCCGGATCGATGACGGCGTAGCAGAGCGTGAGGTACATCTCGGTGCTCTCGAGCTCGTCGCTCAGCGCGTCGTTCATGTGGCGCAGCACCTTGGCCGGCTCCCCGAACTCGGAGGCGTAGATCGTGGCGGCGCTGATGGCCAGCGCCATGATGAGCGCCGCCGGGAAGCCGTGGCCGGACACGTCGCCGATCATGACGCCGACGCGACCCTCCGAGAGCTTGAGGAGGTGGTAGAAGTCGCCCCCCACCGAGTCGGCCGGCTCCACCCGGGCCGCGACCTGGGCACCGTCGAACTTGTCCACGGCCGGCAGAAGCTTCATCTGGAGGTTGTGGGCCAGCTCCATCTCCCGGGCCACCCGCTCCTGGGCCAGGCTCTCCTGGATGAGGCGGTTGTTCTCCAGCGCCGCCCCGACCTGGCTGGCGATGGCGCTCAGGAGCTTCTGGTCGCTGGCCGTGAAGCGGCCGCCGTGCTTGCGGCCGATGAGGTTGATGACGCCCACCGTGCGCGGCTCTCCCGCGGGGGGTGAATAGCGGATGGGCACCGACAGGAAGGTGTCGGCCTCGCCCAGGTCCACGCCCTGCAGCGTCTCCGTGGGCGCGCCTTCCCGCGTGACGATCATGGAGCGGCCCTCCCGGAACACCTGCGCGGTGACGGCGTCGGGATCGTCGGTGCGCAGCGGCCCCATCAGGCCCTCCTCGCCCACCGACGCGGCGAGCTGGAGCACCTCCCGCTCCTCGTCGTACGTCCACAGCGCGCCCCGGCGGGCGCCCAGGACGTCGCAGACCTCGCCCAGGATCACCCGGGCCGCGTCGTCCAGGCGAAGGATCGACCCGAGCGTCTCGCTGATGGAGTAGAGGAGGTTGATCTCCTCGTAGCGCTCGCTGAGCTCGTAGGTGAAGAAGCGGATCTCCTGGGAGAAGTCGTACGTCCGCTCGAGGATCCCGTGCATCACCGACGCCAGGGCCTCGACCTCCTCGCCACCGGCGCCCCGGATCTCCATCTCCAGGTCCGGGCCGTCGCGGGGCGAGATGGTGCGCAGGACGGCGCCCTCCTCGCCTCCGCCCTCGTCGTCCCCCTCGGGATAGAGGTGGATTCGCGCCCCGCCGTCCTTGCCGGTCCACAGGTGGAGGTCCAGGTCGAATTGCTCCCGGAACTCGTCCAGGGTGCTGCGGACCGGGTCCGGCACCGAGGCCCGGGGGGCCGACTCTCCGTTCACCCGTCGCCCCCCTTCGCGTCGTCGTCCTCGTCGTCGTCGATCCACATGCCGGAGAGCACCTCCTCCGTCACGGCTTGCTCCAGCTCGGCCTTCCGCTTGCGGTCCTCCTCGGACTCGTCGAGATGGAGCACCAGCGTCACCTCGTTGCCTTCCTCGTTGTAATGGACCTCGTCCATGAGCTTGCGCATGAGGAAGAGCCCGCGGCCGCCGGTCTTCTTCACGTTGCCGGGCGCCGTGGGGTCGGGCACCGCCTCGGGGTCGAAGCCCTGCCCCTCGTCGCGGATCTTCGCGGTGAGCTCCCCCTCCCCCAGCGTCACCTCCACCCGCACCTTGCGGCGGGGGTCGTCGGCGTTGCCGTACAGCATGGCGTTGGCCAGAGCCTCGCTGAGACCCACACGGAAGTTCAGGCGGAGCTTGCGAGCGTGCTCGTCGTGACCCGCGCACCGCTGCATGACGTACTCGACGGCATGCTCGATCGTACGCAGGTCATTGGGCAGCTCGAGCACCAACTCCGTATCCACGGCGCGGCCGGGCGGAGGCGACGGGGGATCGGGGGTGATGATCAGATGCCCTGGAGCGCTTCCTCACGGGAGTCGGCGATCTTGAAGAGCGTGTCGAGCTTGGTGAGCTCGAAGAGCGTGCGCAGGTCCTCGTTGAGGTTGGCCAGGCGCAGCTCGCCTCCCTGCTCGCGGATCTTCTTCGACAGGCTCACCAGCACGCCGAGACCCGACGAGTCGATGTAGCCCGTGTTGGAGAAGTCGATCACGAACTTCCGGTCGCCGTTCTCGAGCTGTTCGAGGACCTTCTGCTTCAGCTCCTGGCGGTTACCCACGATGAGCTGACCCTCGACGTCCACTACCGTGACATCGCCCTTCTTGTCGACCTGAAAGCCCATGATGTCCTCCATTATCGAAGTGTCCCGGCGGGCAGCCGGGTCCCGGTTCCGCCGCGCGATCGCACGGGAGGATCGACCGGGGGTGATCAAATAGATCGTGTCGGATCGGGGGGCAAGCCGCCCCACGCCGATGTAGAGCACCTTCCGTGCCGCCGTGCCCGCTCCCGGGCGGGTCCGGGTCCCTAGCCCTCGACCATGAGCGCGGTGACGCACGCCACGTCCACGATGTCCGAGACGCTGGCGCCCCTGGAGAGGTCGTTGCACGGCCGCCGCAGACCCTGGACGATGGGTCCGATGGCACCGGCGCCGGCCAGCCTCTGCACCAGCTTGTAGGCGATGTTGCCGGCGTCGAGGTCGGGGAACACGAGCACGTTCGCACGGCCGGCCACCTCCGAGCCCGGGGCCTTTCGCCGGCCGATCTCCTCCAGCAGCGCGGCGTCGGCCTGGAGCTCGCCGTCGGCGGGGATGTCGGGGGCCTTCTCCCGGAAGAGGCGCGTGGCTTCGACGACCTTGTCCACCGCCCGGTGGCGGGCGCTCCCCTTCGTGGAGAACGACAGAAAGGCCACCCTGGGCTCGTCGCCCACCACGAGGCGCCGCGCGCGGGCGGCGGCCAGGGCGATGTCGACGAGCTGGGGCGCCGTGGGATCGGGCACGACCCCACCGTCGGTGAAGGTCAGCACCTCGGGCACGGGGCCGCGGAACGCGTCCACGACCATGTAGAAGGACGAAGACACGGTGGCGATGCCCTCGGCGGACCCCACGCACCAGAGGGCGGCGCGCAGGACGTGCCCGGTGCTGTGGACCGCGCCGGCCACGGATCCGTCCACCTCGCCGCGGCGCACCATGAGGGCGCCTCGCATGAGGGGCTCCGCGGCGCGCTTGCGCGCGTCGTCCTCGCTGAGGCGCGTGGGTCGCGCCGCGAGCAGCTCCCGGGCGTAGGCGGCGCCGTCGCCGTCCTCCGGATCGACGACGCGGATGGCCGCCGGATCGGCTCCGGCGGAGCGCAGGCCGTCGCGCACGACGTCCGAAGGGCCCAGCACCACGGGCACCAGGAGGTCCTCGTCCACGATCTGCGCCACGGCCTCCCAGGTGCGCGGCTCCGTGCCCTCTGGGAACACCAGCGTCCGGCGGGCCGCGCGGGCCCGGTCCCGCAGCCCCGCCAGGAAGTCGCTCACTCCGAGAAGCGCTCCCGGAGCCGCTCCAGCACGGGCGGGGAGACGAACCGCGAGACGTCGCCTCCCAGGCGAGCCACCTCCCGCACCAGCGACGCCGACAGGAAGGAGTAGTCGACGTCGGGCGTGAGGAAGATCGTCTCTGCCTCGGGCCAGAGATCCTGGTTCATCTGGGCCATCTGGAACTCGTACTCGAAATCGGACACGGCGCGCAGGCCGCGGACGATGACGTTCGCCTCGCGCTCCCTGGCGAAGTCCACCAGGAGGCCCGCGAACGTGGCGCACTCGACCCGCTCCTCGTGGTCGAACACCTCGCGGATCATCTCGACGCGCTCCTCCACCGTGAAGAGGGAGGACTTGGTCTGGGTCGCGGTGCGGGCCACCCCCACGATGAGCCGGTCGACGAGCCGCAGCGTGCGCCGCGCCACGTCCTCGTGGCCCAGGGTTATGGGATCGAACGAACCGGGATAGACGGCGATGATGGGCCGGGAGAGGCTCATGCGTCGGGCGCTCTGGAGAGGGTGGAGAGGGTCGTGTCGCCATAGCGGCGCTGACGGAGCCCCTCCACCTCGGGGAGCGGCTCGGCGGTACGATGCTCGACCCACAGCTCGCGCGCAAAGGGCGCCTCGCTCCAGCGCTCCACGATCCGGGCCGCGTGACCCTCGCCGTAGGGCGGGTCGGCCAGGGCGAGGTCGAAGTCCGCGTGGTCCTGCCGGGCCAGCCACGCGTGCGCCTCGGCCTTCACGACGGTGGTGAGCGGCCCCGCTTCCAGGAGGCGGATGTTGGCTTGAAGCGCCGCCATCGGGGCCCGCGCCCGCTCCACGAACGTGGCGTGCTCGGCGCCCCGCGACAGCGCTTCCAGCCCGAGCGCCCCGGAGCCGGCGAAGAGATCCAGCACGGTGAGGCCGTCCAGACGGCCCCCCAGCGCCGACATCCAGGCCTCGCGCACCCGGTCGGTGGTGGGACGGATCGCCCTGCCCTTCGGGGCGCTGATCCGCCGTCCCTTCCAGCGCCCGGCGATGATCCTCACGCGGGATGGCCGTCGGCGGGCTCCGCCGGACGCAGGTCGAGCACCTTCGCCTTGAGGCGCCGCCGGCCGCTCCAGTCATCGTCCATGAGCTGGACCGCCACGTCCAGGGGCCCGTCGGGCAGGGCGTCGGGGGCGTGGCGCTCGGCCAGCCCGAAGCCGATGGCGTCGACGATGGGAGTGCCGGCCGACCCCTTTCCGCCGCCCAGGCGGAGGCGGAGGTGTCCCTTGCCCACCACGCGCGCCGGTCCGGCCAGCTCGGCGCCTCGCACCAGGAAGACCGGCCTGGGGTTGCCGATGCCGTGGGGACCGACCCAGCGCAGCAGGTCCACGAGCGCCAGGTCGGCCTCGCCCAGGGCCAGCTCCAGGTCCACGCGCAGCGTGGGCCTGAGATCCCTGCCCTCCAGCTCGGAGCGCGCACGGGCGTTGAACGCCTCGCGGAAGGGCGCCACGTCGGCGGCGCCCACGTCCATGCCCGCGGCCTGGGCGTGACCGCCCCAGCGGCCGAGGTGGCCGGCGCAGTCCGTGAGGGCACGGTGCAGATGGAAGCCCGGCACCGAGCGGGCGCTGCCGCGACCCCGGTCCCCGTCAAGGGCCACCAGCACGGCGGGCCGGTGGATGCGCTCCACGACCCGGGAGGCGACGATGCCGATGACGCCCGGATGCCAGCCCTCCCTGGCCAGCACCACGCCGTAGTCCCGGGTGGGATCGTAGTCGCGGGCCAGCAGGTCGAGCGCCTCCTCCAGCGTCCGCCGGTCCTCGCCCTGGCGGATCCGGTTCTGCTCGTCGAGGCGCCGGGCCAGCTCGGCGGCCTCGGCCGCGTCCTCGGTGAGGAGCAGGCGCAGGGCCTCGGCGGCGTCTCCCATGCGGCCCATGGCGTTGATGCGCGGCGCCAGCACGAACCCGACCTTCCCCGACTCCACGGGACCGTCCGCCAGGCCGGAGACCTCCAGCAGGGCCCTGAGGCCGGGGTTGCGGGTCCGCTCCAGCGCCCGCAGGCCGATGCGCACCAGCACGCGGTTCTCGTCCGCCAGGGGGACCAGGTCGGCCACGGTGGCCAGCGCCACCAGGTCCAGGTACCAGGCCAGGTCTTCGTCCGCGAGGCCGGTGCCCTCCGCCAGCGCCCGGCAGAGGGTCCAGGCGACGCCGGCGCCGCACAGACCCTTGAACGGATACTCGCAGTCGGCCCGGTTCGGGTTCACGACCGCCACGGCCGGCGGCAGGGTGGCGCCGGGCGTGTGGTGATCGGTGACGACGACGTCGATGCCCGCGGCGGCGGCGTCGGCCACGGCGGCGTGAGCCAG
Source organism: Gemmatimonadota bacterium (assembly GCA_019347995.1). The sequence goes on from JAHWKH010000163.1 coordinate 5,703, forward strand.
GATGCCGGAATCGGCGGTGACGATGAGGGTGGCCCCGGCCTCCGTCGCCGTCCTGATCCCCGTCGCGCCCAGGTCGTAGCCGTCGCGCACCCTGTGGGGGACGAACGGGACGACGTGGCCTCCGAGGCGGCGCAGCACGCGGGTGAGGAGCGCGGCGGAGCAGATCCCGTCCACGTCGTAGTCGCCGTGCACGAGGATCGTCTCGCCGGCGTCGAGGGCCCGGCGGATGCGCGCCACGGCCCGGTCGGCGTCGGCCAGGAGGCCCGGAACGGCGAGATGTTCGAGGAGCGGTCGGAGGAAGCGGCGCGCGTCTTCGGCGGCCAGGATGCCGCGGGCGGCCAGCAGGCGGCCCAGGGCGGGCGGCAGGTTGAGCGCGTCGGCCACGGCCCGGGCCATGGCGTCGTCCGCGGCTTCGGGCAGGATCCAGCGGGGCCCCTCGGGGAGAGGGAGGGCACGCGCCGGCGGACGCGGGGAGGTCAGACCTCCTCCTCCTCCGGCACGGCGTC
>JAHWKH010000164.1 GCA_019347995.1 Gemmatimonadota bacterium
GCTCTTCCGATCTGAACCCGCAGTCCCTGCAGGGCATCGGCGAGGACCACGCCTGGTTCGCGGCCATCGCGGGCCCCAAGGGCGGCGAGCCCGAGATCGTGGTGGTGGTCCTCGTGGAGTTCGGCCGGAGCGGCTCGGGCACCGCGGCGCCCATCGCCGCCAAGACGGCCGACTTCTACCTCCGGAAGAAGTACGGCATCCCCATCGACACCGTGCAGACGCTCCGGGAGCACATGATGCTCCGAGGCTGGCCCCAGTGGGCGAACCCCTGACCGTGTCGGGGGCCTGAGCGTGGGCCGGATCCTCCGCAGGTGGGCGGTGGACCCCCGCCTGGTGGCGGCGCTCCTGCTCCTGAGTGTCTTCGGCATCGGCATGATCTACTCGGCCGGAGTGGTGAACACCCCCAACCCCACCGTCACCGAAGCGTGGATGCGCCAGCTCGTCTGGTTCGGAATCGCCCTGGTGGCCTTCACCTTGACCGCGCGGGTTCCGCTGCGCTGGTGGGAATGGGCGGCCACCCCGGGGTACGTGCTGGCGCTCGCCCTCCTGGCGGCGACGCTGGTGATCGGGACCGGCGCCGGCACGGCGGCCAGCACCAAGAGCTGGATCGCCATCGGGCCGGTGCGCTTCCAGCCGGTGGAGCTGGCCAAGATCGCCACCATCCTGGCCCTGGGGCGGATGCTCGCCAACCGGGACGAGCCGCCCACCGGGCTGCGCGACATGCTCGCGCCGGGGGCCATGACGGCCGTTCCGCTGGGGCTGGTACTGCTCCAGCCGGACCTGGGGTCGGCCCTGGCGTTCGTGGGCATCCTGTTCGCCATGCTGTACTGGGCGGGAACGCCGGTGCTCATGCTCCTGCTCACGGCGAGCCCCGTGGCGGGGCTCATCCTGTCGTTCGACACGCGGATCTGGTCGGGCTACATCGTCATCCTCTTCCTGGTCCTGTACCTCTACCGCTACCGCGTCTTCCTGTACGAATCGGCGGCGGTCATCGGGGTGAACGTGGCGGCGGGGGCCATCGCCACGCCCCTGTGGAACTCCCTGGAGCAGTACCAGAAGAACCGGCTGCTCGTGTTCCTCGACCCCCAGGTGGACCCGCGGGGCGCCGGCTATCACCTCATCCAGTCGAGGGTGGCCATCGGCAGCGGCGGGATCACGGGCAAGGGCTTCACGATGGGTACCCAGAAGAAGTTCGACTTCCTGCCCGAGCAGCACACCGACTTCATCTTCTCGGTCATCGGGGAGGAGCTGGGGTTCGTGGGGGTGGCGCTGTCCCTGCTCATGTTCGGCTACGTGCTGTACCGCCTCATCCGCATGGCCGAGGACGCCCCCGATCCCTTTGCCGGCCTGGTGCTGTTCGGTATCTTCGGCGCCTGGCTCGTCCACATCTTCATCAACATCGGGATGACCGTCGGGATCGTTCCCGTCACGGGAATCCCGCTGCCGTTCGTCAGCTACGGCGGCACGTTCCTCCTCATGTCCTGGGTCGCGGTCGCCATCGCCGTGCGCCTGGCCCACGAGGAATGACGACAGGCTTCCAGGGAGGCCCATGGCCTGGTTCAGGAAGGAGAAGCAGCCCCTCAAGGCGTCGGAGAAGCGCGACGTACCCGGCGACGTCTTCGAGAAGTGCGAGGGATGCGGCGAGATCCTCTACGGCGAGAAGCTGCGGGAGCATCTGAACGTATGCCCCGACTGCGGATTCCATTTCCGCATGCGGGCCGACCGCTACGTGGAGATCCTCCTGGACGAGGCGTCGTTCGAGGAGATGGACGCCGAGCTGGCGAGCGCGGACCCGCTGGGGTTCACCGACCTGAAGCCGTACGCCGAGCGCATCGCCGCCGCCGAGAAGAAGGTGGGACGCAAGGACGCGGTCATCACGGGCTCGGGCACGCTGGAGGGGATGGAGGTGTGCCTGGCGGTGATGGACTTTCGCTTCATCGGCGGATCCATGGGCTCGGTGGTGGGTGAGAAGATCGCCCGCTGCGCCCGGGCCGCCCTGGAGCGCAAGGTCCCGCTCGTCATCGTGAGCGCCTCGGGCGGAGCCCGCATGATGGAGGGCATCTACTCGCTCATGCAGATGGCCAAGACCTCGGCCGTGCTCGCCCGTCTCCACGAGGCCGGCATCCCCTTCGTGTCCATCCTCACGGACCCCACCACGGGAGGCGTCACCGCGTCCTACGCCATGCTCGGCGACGTGCACCTGGCGGAGCCGGGGGCCCTGATCGGGTTCGCGGGCCCCCGGGTCATCGAGGAGACCATCAAGCAGGAGCTGCCCGAGGGCTTCCAGCGCTCCGAGTTCCTCCTCGAGCACGGGATGGTGGACCGGGTCGTGGACCGGCGCGAGCTCAGGGGGACGCTGGCGCTCCTCCTGCGCCACATGCAGAACGAATGGCCGGAGGTGGCGGCATCGGAGCAGTGAGCGGGGAGGGAGGTCCCTCCCTTCCTCTCGCCGCCGCGCCGGGCGCCGCCACCCTGGCGAGCCCGGACCGGCTCGACCGTCCCTTCACCGACCCGCTGGTCCAGCGGCTCTTTCCGCCGCTGCCCACCGGCGTCCACTGGGGGCTGGAGCGCACGTTCGGCGCCCTGGCCGATCTGGGGGATCCCCACCTGGCGGTCCCGGTCCTCCACGTGGGCGGCACGAACGGAAAGGGCTCGGTGGCCTCGATCCTGTCCGCGGTCCTGGGGGAGGGAGGGCTGCGCGTGGGGCTCTACACCTCGCCCCATCTGGTGAGCTTCCGGGAGCGCTACCAGGTGAGCGGTCGGCCCATGTCCGACGAGGCCCTGAGCGCCCGGGCCTCCGAGATCCGCGACGCCCTGGAGCGCCACGGGCTCACCTTCTTCGAGGCCGCCACCGTGCTGGGGTTCCATGCCTTCGCCCGGGCGGGCCTCGACGTCCTGGTGGCGGAGGTGGGGCTGGGCGGCCGCCTGGACGCCACGAACGTCGTCCGTCCGCTGGCGGCGGCGATCACGAACGTGGCGATGGACCACGCCGATTTCCTCGGCGACACCCTGGAGGCCATCGCTCGGGAGAAGGCGGGCATCGCCAAGCCGGGGGTGCCCCTCGTCACCGCCGAGACGGACCCGGCCCTCCTGACGGTGCTGGAGCGCGCGTCCGCCGCCCGCGGGGCGCCTTTCACTGCGGTGCACCCGGAGCGGCACCTGCACGACGTGGAGGTCGCCCGCGACCACACCGGATTCACGCTGGACACCCGCGCCTGGGGCCGGCTGCGTCTCACGACGCCGCTGGTGGGGCGCCACCAGGCGGTCAACGCCGCCCTGGCCGTGGAGGTCCTGGAGCACCTCCCTCCGGCGCTGCGTCCCGACGCCGACGCCCTGCGGCGGGGCATGGCGTCGGTGCGCTGGCCGGGTCGCGACCAGATCGAGGTGGTGGAGGGCACGACCTGGCTCCTGGACGTGGCCCACAACACGGCGGGCATCGGCTCGCTGGTGGACGTCCTCGATCGCGTGGCGCTGCCGAGGCCCCGCACGGCCCTGGTGGGCGTGCTCGGCGACAAGGACTGGCGCTCCATGCTGCCCCCCCTCCTGCGCCGCATGGACCGCGCCGTCCTGACCCAACCCCCCACGGCGCCGCCCGAGCGGCGCTGGGACCCGTCCGAGGCGGCGGCGGCGGTCGCCGGGATGGAGGGCGTCCCGCCCCTGGTCCTCGAGCTCGACTTCGAGCGGGCCTTCAGCGCCGCCGCCGAGCCTGCAGGTGGCACCGTGGTCGTCACGGGATCGGTCCACACGGTGGGTGGCGCGCTGCGGCTGCTGGGCAAGGAGCCGTTCCCGCAGGGCTGATGCGCGGCGGTTGTCCTCGCCCGGGTACCCGCTATCTTCGCGGCCTATGGCCGAACCGACCTTCCAGCGCCTGCCCGGCTTCCGGGACTTTCCTCCCGAGGACCTGGCGAGGCGCTCGCACATCGTCGATGCATGGCGCCGCGTCTCCCGGCGCTACGGTTTCCTGGAATACGACGGCCCGCCGCTGGAGCCGCTGGACCTGTACGTGGAGAAGAGCGGGGAGGAGATCGTCGACCAGCTCTACGCCTTCACGGACAAGGGCGGGCGGGAGGTCGCGCTGCGTCCCGAGATGACGCCTTCGCTGGCGCGCATCCTGGCCGAGCGCAGCCGCGCGCTCCCCAAGCCCATCCGCTGGTTCAGCGTTCCCCAGCTCTTTCGCTACGAGCGCCAGCAGCGCGGCCGCCTGCGGGAGCACTTCCAGTGGAACGTCGACGTGGTGGGCGAGGACGACGTGGCCGCCGACGCCGAGGTGGCGGCGGTCGCCATCGACGGCCTGCGCGAGCTCGGGCTGTCGGCCGAGGACTTCCACTGCCGCGTGTCCGACCGCAGGCTGCTGCGGGCGCTCCTCCTCGATGGGATCGGCGTGGACGAGGCGCGCCTTCCCGCCGCCTTCGCCCTCATCGACAAGGTGGAGCGGATGCCCCGCGAGGTGGCCGAGCGGAAGCTCGGCGACGACGTGGGCCTGGACGGCGACGCGTCGAGGCGCCTGCTCGACCTCCTGAGCTCGCCCGGACTGGACGCGGTCGAGCGCGAGCTGGGCGGGCACGAGGCCGTCGCCGGCGCGCTGGCGCCCCTGAAGGCGTGGGTCGGCGCCCTCCACGGCCTGGGCCTGGGCGACTTCGTCCAGGTGGATCTCACCATCGTGCGGGGCCTGGCCTACTACACGGGCATCGTCTTCGAGCTGTTCGACCGGAAGGGCGAGCTGCGGGCGATCTGCGGCGGCGGGCGCTACGACCGCCTCTTGGAGCGCGTGGGCGGGGAGTCTCTTCCCGCCGTGGGCTTCGGGATGGGTGACGTGGTGCTGGGGGAGCTGCTGGCGGATCGCGGCCTCCTTCCCGAGGAGGGGCGCAGCGTGGACTACTTCGTCGTCGTCGTCTCCGAGGACCTGCGTGAGCGCGCCCTCGGCGTCGCCCGCGCCCTCCGGGACCAGGGACGCTCCGTCACCTACGCGCTGCGGGGCCAGTCGGTGAGAAAGCAGTTCTCCCAGGCCGGGACCGAAGGGGCCCGCCAGGTGGTCGTTTTGGGTCCGGACGAGGTGGAGCGCGGCGTCGCCGTGGTTCGCGACATGGCGAGCGGCGATCAGCGCGAGGTCGCCCTGGTGTCGTTCCGGGCCGAGCCGTGAGCGAGGACGAGCGGCGTGCGCGGGAGGTGGCGGAGCGCGCCATCCGCCGCCTCAACATCCTGGAGTGGGTGGTGCTGGCGCTGGCGGGGGTCCTGGCCCTGGCCGCCGGTGCCTTGACCGCCTTCCTGCTGGGAGAGGCCGCCGGGCTCCCCTTCCGTCCCACCTGGGCCGTCGCCTCGATCCTGCTGTTCGTGATTCCCGCCGCCGCCATCCGGCTGCGTGACCGCCGCGAGGAGGGCCGTGAACCCTCGTCGGACCGAGAGGGGTAGGGCCAACCCGGCCGAATCCGCGACCGCCAACACGAAGAGCCGAGATGTCCGACGACAAGAAGCTGACGCCCAGGGCCGAGGATTTCGCGGCCTGGTACAACGAGGTGGTGCTGCGCGCGGAGCTGGCCGACTACTCGCCGGTGCGCGGGAGCATGGTCATCCGTCCGTGGGGCTACGGCATCTGGGAGCGCATGCAGCAGGCGCTCGACCAGATGTTCAAGGACACGGGGCACGAGAACGCCTACTTCCCGCTCCTCATCCCGATGTCGTACATCGAGAAGGAGAAGGAGCACGTGGCGGGCTTCCGTCCCGAGCTCGCCGTGGTGACGCACGCGGGGGGAAAGGAGCTGGAGGAGCCCCTGATCGCGGAGACCGCGGTGGACGAGCCCGCGCCGGCCGCGGTGGACGAGCCGGCGCCGGCCACGGTGGCCAGCGCGCGACGGTTGCCCGCGGGGGCGGCCCTCGCCAGCCCCTGAGAGAGCGACACGCTGATCCCCACGATCGTGAACACCGCCAGGTGGCCCAGCAAGCTGGTGGTCGCCTGTCCCAGCGTGCGAGAGACCGGGCTCTGAAGCGGGCCCACCCACTCCGCCCGGCCCAGGCAGAGGACGCCCGCGCCCACGAGGACCAGCCCCGCCAGGAACGCGGCCGCCCGGCTGCCCCCGGTCCTACCGGGGGTCTGCGTCGGATGCGGC
>JAHWKH010000165.1 GCA_019347995.1 Gemmatimonadota bacterium
ACAGCGTGGAGATCCGCCGCGTGGTCCCCGTCCAGAGGGGCACCAACATCGAGTTCGTCGAGCGGCTCGCGGGTGACTTCTGCTCGCCCGCGCCCTTCCCCCACCGACCCTTCCACGTGGTGGTCTCGCCCGAGATCGACGCGCCGGTGCAGTTCAACCGGCTGGACGTGGAGCGGGTGCCCTGCCCCCGCTGACCATGAGCCTTCGCGGACGCTTCGTGGTGGTCTTCGTCAGCTTCTCGCTGGTGGTGACGGCCGCCGTGGGATGGGTCGCCTGGCGCATCGCCCGGGACGCCCTGGAGGCGGAGCTGGACCAGCGCCTGGAATGGGTGGCAGGCGCCGCGGCGGAGACCGGGCTGCAATCCAGCCTGGTGGCGGCGCTGGAGCCCGGCGACGAGGACTCGCCCGCGTGGCGCGCGGCCCACGAGCGGCTCCGCAGGCTGCGCCGGTACGTGGCCGCCGCCTACATCGTCGACACGCGCAACCGCGCCCTCGTCACCTCGGCGCCGGCCGACTCCATTCCCACCGGCACCGTGATGCAGCAGTTCAGGCCGTACGACGAGGAGCTGGCCGAGGCTCGCCTGGACGGCGCGGCCACCAGCCCGCACTTCTACGTCGACGGGCGATTCTACAAGTACGGCTTCGTCGAGCTGGAGCAGTCGGACCTGGTCCTGGCGGTGCTGGTCCAGGCCGACTTCCCCGCGCCCGTCGCCGCCCTCGGGCGCACCATCGTCCTGGCGTCGTTGTTCGCGGCGCTCCTCGCCGCCGGGCTCGGCGCCGTCCTGGCCGCCGGAGTGGTGGAGCCGCTGGAGCGCCTCTCCCGGGTCGCGCTGCGCATCCAGCGGGGGCACATGGACGAGCGGGTGGAGGGAGAGCGCTCCGACGAGCTGGGCCGGCTGGCCCGCGCCATGGAGCGCATGCGCGAGGGCATCCTGGAGCGCGACGAGCAACTCCGCCTCATGCTGGCCCAGGTCGCCCACGAGATCCGCAATCCGTTGGGGGGCCTGGAGCTCTTCGCCTCGGCCGCCGCCGACTCCGACGATCCGGTGGAGCGGCGCCGGCTCCTGGCGCGCATCCGCGCCGAGGTCGGCACCCTGAACCGGATCATCGACGACTTCCTCACCTACGCCCGGCCGCTGCAGCCGGACCCGGTGATCAGCGACGTGCGCGGCGCGCTCGAGGAGGCGATGGAGCTCGCGCGGGGAGACGCGGCGCGGACCGGCGCCGTGATCGAGGCGCGTCTTCCCTCCGAGCCCCTCACCGCGCGCGTAGACCCCGACCACGTCAAGCGGGTGGTGCTCAACCTGCTGCGCAACGCGGCGCAGGCCGGCTCCCTCGTGCGGCTCAGCGCGGAATGGCGCCGGGGCGAGGTCGTGGTGACGGTCGAGGACGATGGGCCGGGCGTGCCGGAAGGGATGCGTGAGCGCATCTTCGAGCCGTTCGTCACCGACAAGCAGCAAGGCGCGGGGCTCGGTCTCGCCATCGTGCGGAAGGTGGTGGAGGGGATGGGCGGGCGCGTCGAGGTGGATGCGGCGGCGGGCGACACATTTGGGGAGGGTGCGGCGTTCAAGGTATATTTCCCCGGTTCCGAGGATTTTCCGGCGAGCGAGCGGCCCGCCGACGCGCGCGCCGCTCTCGCCGAATGACTTCCCCAGGCTCCGCGATGTCCCAGGTCCTGATCATCGACGACCACGACTCCATGCGGGAGGGCCTCGAGCTCCTCCTGCGCCGTCGCGGGCACCGAACGGTCTCGGCGGAGGGGGGCGCGCGGGGGCTGGAGCTGTTGCGGGAGGAGGGCGCCGATCTCGTCATCACCGACCTGAAGATGGCGAAGGTCGACGGCATGGAGGTGCTCGGGAGGGTGCGCGCCGAGTTCCCCGACACCGACGTCCTGGTCATCACGGGCTACGGCACCATCGAGACGGCGGTGGAGGCCATGAAGCTCGGTGCCGCCGACTTCATCACGAAGCCGTTCTCCTCCGAGGAGTTCGGCGTGAAGGTGGACCGCCTCCTCAAGGACCGGGAGGAACGGCAGCGGCTGCGCAGCGAGAACGTCGCCCTGCGCGTCGAGAACGCCTACCTGAAGGAGGACGCCGAGGCGCGCTACGGGGAGATGGTCGGCGAGTCCCCGGAGATGAAGACGGTGTTCCGCTGGGTGGACCGGGTCGCCAGGAGCGAGTCCACCGTGATCGTCTACGGCGAGTCGGGCACCGGCAAGGAGCTGGTGGCGCGGGCCGTCCACGCGCGCTCCACCCGCCACGCCGGTCCGTTCGTCCGGGTCAACTGCGGCGCGCTGACCGAGGGCCTCCTGGACTCGGAGCTGTTCGGCCACGAGCGGGGCGCCTTCACGGGCGCCGAGAAGCGCCGCCGCGGCCGCTTCGAGCTGGCCGACGGAGGCACGCTCTTCCTCGACGAGATCGCCACCATCACGCCCACCACCCAGGTGCGGCTGCTGCGCGTCCTCCAGGAGCGCGAGCTGGAGCGGGTGGGGGGCGAGGAGACGATCCCGGTGGACGTGCGCATCATCGCCGCCACCAACACGCCCGCCGAGGACCTGCTGGCGGCCGGCTTCCGCGAGGACCTCTTCTACCGCCTGCACGTGGTGCCGATCACGCTGCCGCCGCTGCGCCAGCGGCGCTCCGACATCCCCGTGCTGGTGGCGCACTTCATCGAGAAGCTCCGCGACCGCACCTGCTCGCCGGTGCGCACCGTGAGTCAGGAGGCGCTGGCGCGGCTCTCCGACTACCACTGGCCGGGCAACGTCCGGGAGCTGGAGAACGTCGTGGAGCGGGCCCTGGTCCTGTCCGACGGGGACACGCTGGAGGAGTCGGACCTTCCGTTCCTGCCGGCGGATGAGGCCGGGCTCCTGTCGATCGCCGGCAACGGTGCCTCGCTCCCCGACGGAGGCATGGACCTGACCCGGACGGTGGAGGGCATGGAGGAGCGGCTGCTGCGGCAGGCGCTCTCGCAGGCCCGCGGCGTGAAGGCCGAGGCGGCCCGGCTCCTGGGGCTCAAGGCCAGCGCGCTGTACTACAAGCTGGAAAAGTACGGGATCGAGGCATGAGGAGCTCGCGGTGGCGCGGCGCCCGGGGCCGCCGGGCCTTCCACGCGTTGGCGGTGGGCGCGTTCTCCCTGGCCGCGCTCGCCTCGGCGCCGCGGCCGGTGTCGGGGCAGACGAGCGACGGCCTCGTGGAGCGCGAGCTGGAGTACCGGGCGGCCCGCAGCGACGTCCAGGCCGCCCAGGACGCGCGCAGCGTCGTTGAGCGGCGCTTCTCCGAGGCGCTGGACGAGGTGTCGAGGGCCCGGCGCTCCGGGGACGGCGGGCGGCTGGAGGCGGCCCTCGCCCGGGCGCAGTCGCTCTCGCTGGAGCTCAGCCGGGCCGACGAGCGCGTGCGCACGCAGGAGGGGGAGCTGGCGGCCACGCGCGATGCGCTCCTGGCCACGCTGGACGGGCGCCGCCGGCGACTCGAGGCGCGCCTGGCCGACGCCGGACCCGGCGAGCGCTTCGAGCTGGACGCCCTCATCCGGGACCTGGCGAACCAGTACCGCCAGGTGGAGCAGGCCGAGACCGACGTGCTGGAGATCGAGCTCGTCTACTTCCCGTCCATCACGTTCGACCCCCGCGACGGGCCCGTGGAGCTGGCCGCCAAGGCCGACCTCCTGGACCGGAAGGCGGAGCAGGCCGATTCCACGCTGGCCTCCATCGACCGGGAGATCGAGCGGCTCGAGAGCCTGCTCCGGCTCCAGCGCTCCCGCCAGTCGTTCCAGGGCAACCTGGAGCGCTTCGGCGACACCCAGGTGCCGGTAGGCGCCCCCACCCGACGGGGCACGCGCGACGCCGAGGCCGGACGCTCGCCGACCGACTCCACCGGCGTGCCGGGACTCGAGGAGCCGCTGGAGGATCGCATCCAGAGCCTGCGCCTCTTCCGCTTCCAGGTGGAAGACGCCAGGGATCAGTTCCTCTCCCGCGCCGGCACGTTCCGACGGCTTCTCACGAGATCGGGAGCGTGAGAAGGCCGGGCGGGAGGGTCGTGGCGGCGGTCGCGATGGCCGCGGGCGTGCTCGCTCCCGTCGCCGCCTCGGGACAGGCCGCCCCCCGATGGCAGGACCTGGTCGTGACGATGGGAGGCTCCGGCGAGACCTACCGGGGAAACCTCTCGTCGGTGAGCCTGCCCATCGTGGACTCGTCCGACCACGCGTCCGCGGCCGTGGGGGAGGTGGGGCTGCGCGGCTCCCTCGTGCTTCTCGCCGACGGGGACGGCCGCCCGCGCGCCGCCGTCCGGTTCGACGGAGGCCTGCGCCAGTTCGCCGCCACCGGATTCGAGCTGCGGGACTACGCGCCGCGCGAGTGGGTGGGGCGCGCCACCGCCACCTGGGACGAGCGCCTCGGCGAGCTGGGGCGCGCCACCCTGCGGGTCGGCGGACGGGGGCGTGTGGTGAGCGACCGTCCGCCCATGCCCCTGTTCCTGCAGCCGGGATTCTCGGCGGTGAGCACAGGGCTGCTGCTGCGGGCGCGGGAGATCGAGGGGGTCCGGATCGATGCCGAGGTGGAGGCGGAGTGGGCCGACTACCGCCCGGGACGGCGCCTTCCGCAGGTCGATCTCCTCGACCGCCGCTCCCGGGGCCTGGAGCTGGGCGCCGAGTGGGGCGTGGGCTGGTCGGTGCGCTTCTACGGCGGGCTCCGCTGGAGCGACTACCCCGACCAGGCCAGCTTCGACCCCGACGACCCGTACCGCCGGGACCAGGCCCTGCACGCTGGTGCCCTGTGGACGTGGCAGGGGCCGATCATCGCCCAGCTCGGGCTCGAAGGCACGCTCAACCGATCGAACTCCCGCCGCCCGGAGTACGACGCCGTCGCCCTGCGCACCCTGGTCAGCGCCCCGCTCCCGGGCCGCTTCGGCCTGAACCTGCTGGCCGTGCTCACGGGCAAGAGCTACCTGAGCGAGACGGAGTTCGCCCACCTGGTCCCGGGCGAGGAGGCGGACAACGCGTCGGTCGTCTACCTGGACGTGAACCGGCCCCTGTCGCACGACCTGGACGCCGCGCTGCGCCTGGGGTGGACCCGCGCCGAGACCGACATCGGAGACGCGTACTTCCAGCGGTTCGGCGTCGGCTTCCTGCTCAACTACCGCCCCGGAGCCCTGCCGGGAGGACCGTAGGGCGGGCTTCTTCGCCGCGAAGCGGCCCGGCCGCTCGCCCGGAGGACCTTGTTCGCCACGGGGCCGGCCGTGGCGCTCAGGGAGACGGCACGGCGACCCGCACCGCCCAGGCCAGGTAGCGGCCGTGATGCGACAGGCTCACGTCGGCGGCCACGGGAGCGCCGTCGAGACGGGCCACCGGCGGCGTGCGGCCCGCGCTTCCCACGGGACAGACCACGCTCACGCGAGCCTCGTCCACGGCGAGGGCGGTGGCGAGGGCGCGGCGCGCCCCGAGCCGGACCAGCGCCGAGGGCCGCGAGTGCACCGGCGGCCGCTCCTCCTCGTGCAGGTGCCGGCGCACCAGCGCCTCCAGCTCGAGGTCGGGCGCCGGATCCAGGGCGTCGGGCGTCACCACGTCCCAGCGAACTCCGGCGCCGCTCCCTCCTGGAGGCTCCCACGCCAGCGCCACCAGCGCGTCGTCCCGCACCTCGAGGCGCACCGGAACCTCGATTCCCTGCCACAGGACTGCGCCCTCCCCCGCCGCCACGAACGTCGCGTGGACGAACGTCGGCGGCCCGCCCTCCATCTTGGACACCACCTTGAAGGCCGCCTCCTTGGAAGCCCACAGCCGCCACAGCGCCATGTCGGGATCGGGCGCCGCGGCGATGGCTTCTGCCTCCACAGGGGCCATGACCCGCTCGACGAAGCGTGTGTCCGCGGCCTTCCCCTGGCAGCGGCGGTCGCCGAGGTCGACCACGTCGACGCCCACGGCGGGGGGGCGCGGCGCGCCCGCGGCCCGGTGCGGAGCGGTGGGCCGGCTCATCGGTTCGTACCCGTCGGCAGCGGCGGCGGGCGGCTCGGGTTGGCCCTGAGGCACCGGCACCGACGGAGCGGGAAGGGACGGAAGACCATGGCGTCGAGCTTGGCGCGACCGCCGC
>JAHWKH010000166.1 GCA_019347995.1 Gemmatimonadota bacterium
GTGGTGCCCGCCTCCACTCCAGCGTCGTTGCTCCTCCTCGCCGTAGCTCTGCTACGACTCGTCGTCGCGCCTGGCTGGAGCGGCGGGGCACCCATTGCGGATGCAATGGGTCCGGCCCCCTCGGTGCTGAACGAGACTTCCGCACCACACCACTACGGAGGTCCTGCACGGAAGTGGGGCCTCCCGGGCGCAGGGCGCTCGCCGCGAGGGCCTCCCCTCAGTCCGGCCGGGCCGACCGCAGCAACCCCACGAGATGATGGTCCTCGAAGGCGCGGGCCTTCCGCATCGCCTCCTCGTAGGAAGGCTCGATGATGATGGTGGCGGTGCGGATGGGCTCCTCGCCCTCGTTCAGGTCCGAGGGGGAGAAGCAGAGCCGGGCCCGGGACGTGTCGGGGCGCCGCGGGTCGTCGTCGAACTCAAGGTAGACGTCCCAGAAGCGTCCCTCGTGGCTCACCATCCCCAGATGCTGACCGGAGGAGGGAGAGGGCGGGTCGGGGGAGCGCGTGGATGTCATCATGACAAGTGTATCACCGGCCCGACGGCGGCTCCAAGCCTTCGGTGCCCGTCTCGGCCGGATCTTCGCCGCGGGCCCTGGGTGCCGCCCCCCCGTGCGCCGGCCCCCAGCCGCCCGGCGGACTTCCACCACCCGCATCGCCCGAGGCGCCGCCGCCCGAGCCCGTCGAGCCTTGGCCGCCCGGGCCCGTCGACCCCTCGCCGCCCGCCCCGGCCGCCCCACCGCCGCCCGCGCCCCCCCAGCCATCGCCCTCCACAAGCCGGATGGGGAACGGCTCGGTGACCGACCCGGGGTAGAGGGTGCGGTGGGGGAAGGGGATCTCGATGCCCTCCTCGTCGAAGCGCATCTTCACCGCCTCGGTGATCTCGTTGCGCAGGCGGAAGAAGTTCTCGCGCACCGTCCAGACGGCGAAGCGGAAGTTGATGGAGGAGTCCATGTAGCCCTGGAAGAGCACCAGGGGCTCGGGCTCCATGAGCGAGAGGGGGTGGCGGCGCGCCACGTCGAGCAGGACCTCGCGCACGCGCCCGATGTCCTCCTTGTAGGCCACGCCCACGTCGACGTCGACGCGCCGGATGGGGAAGCGCGTGATCGTCGTGACCTCGGTCTTGATGATCTGCTCGTTGGGGATGCGCACGAACCTGTTGTCGAACGTGCGCAGCTTGACCGACATCATGTCGATGGACAGGACGCGGCCGATGGTCGGCCCGATCTGGATCACGTCGTCCACCACGAACGGCTGCTCGGCCATCAGGAAGAAGCCGCTGATGATGTTGGACACCGACGTCTGGGAGGCGAAGCCCAGGGCGATGCCCAGTATGCCGGCGGCCCCCAGCAGCGGCGCCAGGCTGAAGCCCAGCTCGGCCAGCGTCATGGTGGCGACGATGGCGACGCCCACGTAGAAGACCAGCTTGCCGACGATCATGCCGCGCTGCGGCGTCGACTTGGCGGCGATCCAGCGCCGCGCCCACTTGCCGACGGCGAACACCAGGGGCACGCCGAGGAAGAGCAGCACCACCGCCCGCAGCAGCGACTCGGGGTTCTCCAGCCGGACCAGCGACTGGAAGGTGCGCACGTTCGAGGGGCTCGCCGTGTCGGCCGCCACCTCCGCAGCCTGGAGGAGGAGGGAAAGCCCCACCGCGCCCATCACGTCCACGGATGGAGCGAGCGGATGCGGGCAAACGTCCGGGAGCGGAAGCCGCGGGCCATGCGTTCGCGCGGCGGCAGCACCAGCTCGGCGTCCGGCTCCTCGCCGGGGGGGCCACCGGCCATGTCCAGCGAGCTTCCCTCGGCCTCGCCCCTGTAGCGGACCCGCGTCTCGTCGGACCAGAGGCGCCGCCCCTTCCGGTACAGCGAGAGGAAGGTCGCCCGGAAGGCGATCTTCTCCACGTCCAGGTCGCTCTCGGAGCGGTTCATGAGCTGGAGCGGGCACACCGCCAGATGGTCCTCGAAGAGCTCGGGCCGCATCTCGCGCCGGGCGTGCGTGGGAAGCCAGTAGCACAGCTCCCCCTCGGTGTGGACGCCCCACCAGGTGTCGGAATAGCGGTAGGTGGGGATGCGGGCGAGGGTCGCCGGCGCCGCGCGTCCCTCCACCTCGACCACGGCCACGAGGGGCAGGCGGACGTAGACCCGGGCCTCGGCTCCCTCCAGCAGCCGGAATGGATCGTCGGGAGCCACGATGACGGTGCGGTCGGGGAAGGCGGGGCGGAGGGTCAGGCTCCGGTTCCAGGAGGCCGGCGCGAAGCGGGCCCACTCGCCCCGGTCGGCGGGGGCGGGCTCGCCCTCCAGGCGATGCGAGAGATGAACCTCTCCCGCGTGCTCCCGCACGCGGATCCCGAGGGGCCCGACGCGGATCTCCAGCTCCTCCCCGCTGGGGACGTCGTGGGTCCTCCAGGGTCCGCCGGGGGAATCGCTCGCTTCGGCCATGCCGGCTCCGGAAGAGGATGGATCTCGGGCGCGGGACGCCGGAAGGCGGCAACCCCGCCCCGGCGGCGGCGTTCCGCGGATCAGGCCACGGCGGGGGATCTCCGCAGCGCGCCGCGCGCGCTGCGGAGTGCGTCGGCGAGCTCGGCCCGCTCCTCCTCGGCCAGGGCCCGCCCGCCGAAGCGGGCGTCCAGGTAGAGCGACACCAGCCGCCGGGCGGCTCCGGCCGCGGGGTGCCCCTCGCGCTCCAGGGATTCGACCAGGGCCAGCGGCGTGACGGCGCGGCCGTCCACGAAACCGGCCCGGCGCGCCGCGTCGACGAAGGCCAGGTACGCCCGCGTCTCCTGCGAGCGCTCCACGCTGCCGCGGATGCGCAGCAGCAGGATCGCCGCCAGCACGGCGGCGGCGGCGAGCGCCAGCCACACCCAGCCCCGATCCTCGTCGGATCCCTCGCCGGCCGCCCCGGCCGGCTCGTTCTCGAACGCGCCGGCGATGCGGTCGAACACGCCGAACTGGGTGTCGATGCTGTAGTCCAGGACCCACTTGTTCCAGCGGTGCTGCAGCGCGTCGAAGGCGAAGCGGCCCGGCCAGAACCAGCTGGCCGTGCCCGCGGCGACGCCGGCACCCGGCGGCGTGGGATCGAACGTCACCCACCCGTAGCCGGGGAACCACACCTCCACCCACGAATGGGCCTGGTTCTGGGTCACCGCCAGGTAGTCGCCCGCCGCGCTCCACTCACCGCCCAGGAAGCCGTTCACGTTGCGGGCGTGGATGCCGGCGGAGCGGAGCAGGACCACCATGGCGCTGGAGAAATACTCGCAGTGCCCCGCCCGCCGCTCGAACAGGAAGTGGTCCAGGGTGGCCTCCTGGGCCGTGGCCGGCAGATCGAGCGTATACGAGAAGGCGGTGCGCAGCCAGCGCTCCACCGCCACCACCTTGTCGTAGGCCGTGGCGTGGGGAGACGTCAGCGAGTCGGCCAGCGCGTGGACGCGGTCGGGCATGCGGGGAAGCTGGAGGAAGTGGGCCCGGGAAGGCGCGAAGCCCCGGTCCACCTCCCGCAGCTGCTCCGCCGTGGGCCGCCCGGCGGTGGACCATGCCGTGTACACCGGCGCCGCCGAGCCCCAGTAGGAGTAGTCGCCCGCGTTGTCGAAGAGGGGCTGGATGCGCGAGTCGGCGTCCACGTCGAGGATCGGATGGAGCGCGAAGATCACGCGCACGTCGAGGGGCGCGGCGTAGATCTGCTGCCGCACGATGTCGCCCGGCCAGCGCTCCCGGTACCACGCCGTGGGCGCCGACGCGGGGGGCAGCGGCTGGGTGCGCGACCAGCGCACGCCGTCGAAATGGTCGTAGGAGCGCCCACGCCAGTGGAGCGACGCCATGCCCGCGGGTGGGCCGTCGGGAAACTCCACGCGCAGCACGATCTGCGGGTTGCCGTAGATCTGCGAGCCGTGCTCGCCCAGCGACACCTCGTCGGAGAAGCCGACGATGGACGTGGCCGGCACGTCGCCCCGCCCCGACCAGCCGCGCGAGACGCGGGGAAACGTGATGAACACCACGGCGCTCATGCCCAGGCTCACCATGGAGAGGCTCACGGTGGTGACGACCATGGGACGTCCCAGCCTCACGCGGCCTCCGCCGAAGCGGTCCGCGCTGCGACGCACGTGACCCAGCGTGAGGGCCACGGTGGCCAGGACCACGTAGGCCACGAAGGCGAGCAGGAAGAACAGGCCCGGCCGGTACGCCGTGGACGCCAGCAGGAGCGCGAACGAGAGGGCGTAGAGCCGCACGTCGTTGGGCGAATCCAGCGAGCGCAGCGACTCGGCCGCCAGGAGGAGCAGCAGCAGGTCCACCACCGGGATGACGACGTCGTCGCCCACGACGAACACGTGCCACAGCGCCCGGGCGACGAGGACCACGGCGATGGGCAGCCACACGTGCTCCAGGCGCGCCGACAGCGCGGGGCCGGGACGCCGGAACAGAGCCGTGATCAGCGCCGCCCCCGCGAGGACCGCCGACAGGGGCTCGAAGCCGGCGCCGGCGGCGAACGCCAGCAGGCCCGCCAGCCCCATGAGGATGGCCAGGCGCCGGTGGATCAGGCGGTCGCTCATGCCGCCGCCCCCACGTAGGCGTCGCCGTATCCGGCCGCGGCCCGGCCGCTCAGGGCCACCAGGACGCAGCGCTCCCTGGCCGCCGGGGGCGCCGGGGCCCGGGCGTCCGGGCGGAAGTCCACGCGCGCCAGCAGGTCCAGCGCGGCCTCGAGCTGGCCGAGCCCGCTTCCGGGCTCCAGGCGCCAGTCCCCGGCCACCAGGCCGAAGCGCTTGCCCTGCCCGGCGGCGGCCGCCGCCAGGGACGCGGCGACTTCGACCGCGATCTCGGCCTCGTCACCGGGCTCGCCGCCGACGTCCAGCACGATCCACGTGGCTTCGGCGCCGTCGCGCTCGTACTCCCTCACCACCGGGTTGGTGAGCCGCGCCGACGTCTTCCAGTGGATGTCGCGGGGGTCGTCGCCGGGACGGTAGCCCCGCAGCCCCCTGTACTCGCCCCGGCTGGCCGCCGCGCCGGCGCTCGTCTCCGCCATGCGTGGGGCGCGGCCGCCCGCCGGCCGGGGCGCGCTCGAGGTCGCCGAGCAGCTCGATCTGTCCCCCGCAGCGCGCGTGGCGTCGGCCGAGACGATGCGCCGGTTCGGCGAGCTCGGGCCGCTGGCGCTGGAGCAGGCGCTGCTCTCCCTGCGGACGGCCGTGGGGGACGGCGACATGCCGGCAGTGACGCCGGTCGCGGGCGCGCTGCCCGTGTTCGACCCGGCGACGCTGGACGCCGACGCGCTGGTGGAGCGGGCCGCGGGACGGAGCCCCCCGGTGCGGGCGGCCGACGCCGCGCTGGGCGCCGCCGGCGTTGCGCTGGACGCCTCCAGGGAGTCGTGGTGGCCCCAGCTCCAGGCCAGCTTCGACGTGGGCCGGCAGGTCCAGACGCGCGAGACCGAGGCGCTGTTCGACTTCGGCGGCTTCGGAGACCAGCTCTACAGCCAGTTCCGCGTGAGCCTGAGCGTGCCCTTCTTCGGCGATCCCTTCGGCAACCGGGTGAGCGCGGCCCGGGCCGAAGTCGCGCTGGACGATCGGCGCGAGGCCCTGCGTGAGGCGCGCATGCAGGCCGAGCAGTCGGTGCGCTCCTCCCTGGTGGCGCTGCGCAACCAGTGGGAGACGCTGCGCATCGCGCAGCGCGCGCTGGACATCGCGGGCCGGGCGCTGGAGATGGCCCGCGAGGAGTACCGGACGGGCACGCGCACGTTCGAGGCGCTCCAGACGTCCATCGACCTGGAGGGGCAGGCGGTGCGCCAGGTCATCACCGCCCGCTACGGGTTCCTGGACGCGCTGGTGACCCTGGAGGACCTCGAGGGCGCGGTCGAGGTGATGTTCTTCCCGCAGAGCTACGTCAACGCCGCCGTCCACCTGGTCGAGGACGCGGTCGTGCTCGTGCGCGGCCGGGTCGACCGGCGAGAGGACGTCCCCAAGATCATCGCCAATGAGATCACCGTGCCGGACCTGTCCGTCGGGCCCCGCGGGCCGGTCGTGGTCTGTCTGCCGACG
>JAHWKH010000167.1 GCA_019347995.1 Gemmatimonadota bacterium
CCGACCCCGCCGCGTACGACTCGGCCATGGCCCGGGCCGTGGAGCGCTTCCAGCGCAGGCACGGCATCGTGCCCGACGGCACCGTCGGCGCCGAGACCCGCGCGGCCATGAACGTCCCCGTGGAGGATCGGATCCGCTCCATCAAGCTCAACCTGGACCGCTGGCGCTGGCTGCCCCGGGATCTGGGCGAGCACTTCGTCATGGTGAACGTGGCCGGCCAGGAGATGGCGGTGGTCCGGGACGGTGAGCCTGCCCTCACCATGAACGTCATCATCGGCGAGGTGGCCAACCAGACGCCCATCTTCCAGGACACCATGGAGCACATTGTGGTGAACCCGTACTGGAACGTCCCCCAGTCGATCGCGGAGGAGGAGCTCTGGCCCAAGGTGGAGCGCGACCCGACTTACCTGGCGCGCAACGACTACGAGGTGGTGGGCAGCGGTGACGCCCGCCGCATCCGGCAGAAGCCCGGACGGAGCAACGCGCTCGGGCACGTGAAGTTCCTGTTCCCCAACGACCTGAACATCTACCTGCACGACACGCCCACCGGCCATCTGTTCTCGCGCTCGGCCCGGGCGTTCAGCCACGGCTGCATCCGCCTGGAGCGGCCCGACGACCTGGCGCGCTACCTGTTCACCCACGCCACCGACCGCGGCGCCGACGAATACGACGCCCTGCGCGCCCGCAGTACGGAGCAGTGGGTCAACCTCAGCGAGAAGCTGCCGGTCTACGTCCTCTACTTCACGGCGTGGGCCGACGAGGAGGGCAATACGCGCTTCTACCCGGACGTCTACGCGCGCGACCGGGCCATGGACACGCTGGCGCGGGCGAAGCTGGACGGGGAGGCCGATGCGGCCGCGGGCGCGGTCGGCGCGCCGGCCGAGGACCCGGGAGCCGTGGACGTGGCGGCCGGAGGCGCGCCCCCCAGCGGCTGACGACCAGGGTCTCCGGCGATCCGATCCGGTGAGGCGCTCCGCCACGAGCCGTGGGGCGCCTCACCGCTTGCCGCCTCCCGGGCGGCCGGGCACATTCGCTGCCCATGATGCCCAGCGACGACGATCGCTCCACGCGCGCGTCCCCCTCCGACGCGCCCGGAGAGCGCCTCCTGCGGACCTGGTCCACGCTCGAGGCGCTTCCGGGCGGCCGCTGGCTCTTCAGCCGCCTGCTGGGCCGGATGGTGCCGTACACGGGAAGCCTCGGCGCGCGGGTGGAGGCGCTGGAGCCGGGCCACGCCCGGGTGTCGCTGCGCGACCGCCGCCGCGTCCGCAACCACCTGCGCTCGGTCCACGCCGTCGCGCTCCTGAACCTCGGGGAGCTGGCCACCGGACTGGCGGTGGTGGGCGCCCTGGGTCCGCGGCGCCGGGGCATCGTCGTCCACCTGGGAGCCCGCTACGTCAGGAAGGCTCGCGGGACCCTCGTGGCCGAGGCGCGCGTGGCGGAGATCCCCGACGAAGGACCTGTGCGGGTCTCGGCGCCCATCCGGGACGCGAACGGTGAGGAGGTGGCGGTGGTCACCGCCGAGTGGCGGATCGGCCCGGTGCCCGTCCGTTGAGTCGCGACACGGCCCTCACCCGGCACGCGGGCATCGACGTACCGCTCATCTGCGGCGCCATGTACCCCTGCTCGAATCCCGAGCTGGTGGCCGCGGCGTCTGCGGCCGGCGCCCTCGGCGTCGTCCAGCCCGTCTCCCTGACCTTCGTCCACGGACACGACTTCCGGGAGGGTCTGCGCCTCATCCGGCGCCTCACCGACCGGCCGATCGGCATGAACGCCCTCATCGAGGCGTCCTCGAGCGCCTATCGGAAGCGGATGGAAGCGTGGGTGGACGTGGCGCTGGAAGAGGGGGTTCGCTTCTTCGTCACGTCGCTGGGCAATCCCCGCTGGGTCGCGGAGCGGGCGCATGCCGCCGGGGGCGTGGTCTACCACGACGTGACGGAGCGGAAATGGGCCCTCAAGGCCCGCGACGCCGGCGTGGACGGCTTCATCGGCGTCAACCGCCGGGCGGGAGGCCACCCCGGACCCCTGGACGCCCGCCCGCTCCTGGACGACGTGGGCGACCTCGGCCTTCCGGTCGTCTGCGCCGGGGGGATCGCGACGGGCGACGCCTTCGCCGAGGTCCTGGCGATGGGCTACGCCGGGGTCCAGATGGGGACGCGCTTCATCGCGACCACGGAGTGCCGCGCCAGCGACGCCTACAAGCGGGCCATCGTCGAGGCCGGCGAGGACGACATCGTGTGGACGGAGCGCATCTCGGGCGTCCCGGTGGCGGTCATCGACACCCCCTACGTGCGCCGCCTGGGGCTGAAGGCGGGACCCTTCGCCCGCTGGATGCTGCGGGGGCGCACGCGCACGCACCTCATGCGCAGCGTCTCCACCCTCCGTTCCCGCTGGCAGCTCCGACGCGCGGCCTTGATCGAGGACGCCGTGGGGTACTGGCAGGCGGGACGCACGGTGGCCGGAAACCACCCGGTGGAGGCGGTGGCGACCCTCGTCGCGCGCTTCCGCCACGCCCTCGCCCGGACCCCGGAGCCATCCGGGCCAGGCACGAAACCCTCCCGACCGGACGCGTCATCATGATCCGCAGCGTGTCGATCCTCTCCCTCCTCGTGATCCTCCTCGCCCCCGCCGTCCAGGGACAGGCGCAGGGGCTGAAGGTCTACATCTCCGCCGACATGGAGGGCGTGGCCGGCGCCGTCACCGGCGAGCAGCTCGGACCTTCGGGGTTCGAGTACGGCCGCTTCCGCGAGTTCGTCACGGAGGAGGTCAACGCCGCCATCCGGGCCGCCCGGGCGGCCGGGGCCACCGAGTTCGTCGTGAGCGACAGCCACGGCAACGGGCAGAACCTCCTTCTGGAGCGGCTGCCCCAGGACATCACCGTGGTCCGCTCCTGGCCGCGGCCCCTCATGATGATGGAGGGCGTGGACGAGAGCTTCGACGCCGCCCTCTTCATCGGGTATCACGCCAGCACCACCAATCCGCGAGGCGTCCGGGCCCACACGCTCTCGTCGGCCACCCTCGCCGCCGTGCGGCTCAACGGACGGGAGATGAGCGAGGCCGGCATCAGCGCCGCCATCGCCGGCCACTTCGGCGTGCCGGTGGTCATGATCTCGGGCGACGACGCGGCCGTGGACGAGGCGCGCGCCATGATCGGAGACGGGCTGGTCGGCGCGGTGGTCAAGTGGAACCTCGGCTTCCATTCGGCCCGGACGCTCCTCCCCGAGGCCGCCCGTGACATCATCGCCGAGGCGGCCCGACGCGGCGTCGAGACCCGCTCCGACGTGGAGCCCTTCCGTCTCGATCCGCCCCTGGTGCTGGATCTCACGTTCAAGAGCTACATGCCGGCCCAGGTGCTGGCGTATCTGCCCAACGTGGAACGGGTCGACGCCCACACCGTCCGCTTCGTGGGACGGGACATGCCCGAGGTGTCCGCGTTCCTCGAGTTCGCCATGACCTACTCCCCGTCCCTGACGCCCTGAAACGCCCCTCGTGCGCCGCGCGCGGGGCTCCCGCCTCGGCGCGGGCGTGGCGCTGGCACGCGATCTGCTCCTCTCTCCGGCAGGGACGAATGTCGTCCCGACGAACACCGAGAGACCACAATCGAGGGTCCCATACCATGCAGATCAGCGCGAAGCGGAGCGGAGTGATCGTTGCCCTGACGGCCTTTTTGGCCGTCGGAGCCAGCGGTTGCGCAAGCCTGAACAGGACCGAGGAAGGCGCCATCATCGGGGCCGCCACCGGCGCCGCCGTGGGTGGTGCCGTCGGGAAGTGGCAGGGGTCCACGACCAAGGGCGCCATCATCGGCGCCGTCGTGGGCGGCGCCGCCGGCGCGGTCATCGGCCGCCAGATGGACAACCGGGCCGAGGAGCTGGAGGCGGAGCTGGAGAACGCCGAGGTCGAGCGCGTGGGCGAGGGCATCCTCGTCACCTTCGACTCGGGAATCCTCTTCGACTTCGACTCCTACCGGCTGCGCCCCGCCGCCCGGAGCAACCTCTCCGAGCTGGCGAGCACGCTGAACGAGATGCCTGAGACCGAGGTGCTCATCGGCGGTCACACCGACTCGGTGGGCTCGGACGACTACAACTACACGCTCTCGGAGCAGCGGGCGCAGAGCGCCGCCGACTACCTGATGTCGCTGGGGATCTCCGGCTCCAGGATCAACATCGTCGGGCTGGGCGAGAGCGAGCCGGTGGCCAGCAACGAGACGTCCGCGGGACGCCAGGAGAACCGGCGCGTCGAGGTGGCGATCTACGCCAGCGAGGAGTACCGGGAGGAGCTGCGGAGGCGGCACGGCGGCTGAGCCGCCGCACCCGCCCGAGCCATGGAGAGGCCGCACCGGTTCATGCCGGGGCGGCCTCTTCCGTTCTCCCGCTCTTTCCACCCGCTCAGTCGGCGCCGAAGGCCGGCGCGTTCGGAGCCGTGATCACCGTGAGGGCGCCCGGGAGCACCTCGAAGGTGAGGGGCTCGCGCGTGAGGAGCTCGCCGTCGAGGTTGAACCACATGCCCGGCCGGGAGGCGATAGACGCGCGGCGGGCCTGGCGGAAGAGGATCAGGTCGTGCTCCAGGTGTCTCCCGGCGACGATGCGCGAGGCCACGCCCGTCAGCTCCCGAAGCGGCGCCAGCTTCACGACCATCACGTCGAGGAGCCCGTCATCGAGGCGCGACGCCGGCGCCACCGGGATTCCTCCGGCGGCCGTGCGCCCGTTGGCCACCACCACGTTCACGCAGTCCAGCGGGATGGGCGGCTCGCCGTCCAGGGCGAGCTCGGTATGGTAGTCGGTGAGGTCCGGGAGCACCTCCCAGGCCGATCGCAGGTAGGCCAGCGGTCCCCAGGACTGCTTCATCTGCGGCGTGAGCTCCTCGTCGACCTGCCCGCTGAAGCCGCCCGCGGCGCAGTTCACGCACAGCCGCTCCACCCCTCCCGAGACCCGGATGACGTCCGTGGCGCGCTCCACGGCGCCCACCAGGGCCTCCAGAGCCTCGTCGAGGTCGTTGGGAAAGCCGATGGATCGGGCGAAGTCGTTGCCCGTGCCGGTGGGCAGCACGCCCACGACGACCCCCTCCCGGTGGGGGCCCACCCCGTTGACCACCTCGTTCAGGGTGCCGTCACCGCCCACCGAGAGGATTCGCGTGAAGCCCTCCTCCACCGCGGCCCTGGCGAGGGCCGTGCCCCCCGCACGGCCGTCGGTGAGACGGAACTCGGGCTCCTGGAGCGCCGGATGCTGCCGGATACGGCTCATCATGTCCGACAGGTGCCGGACGCTGCCGGACTTGGGGTTCACGATGACGCAGGTCCGCATCGGCTCCTCGGGGGTCGTGACGCGCTCGGCCGACGCGAGAGGATCCGGCGTCGCCACGGCCGCCTTGTGCAACGGCCATGCTAGGGACCCCGGGAGCCTGTCCGGGATGCCCCGAAGCGGGGCGGGCACGGCTGCCATCCCGGTCGGGCCTCGAGGAGGGGCCTACTCCGTCCCCGGCCTCAGCGCCGGCGTGAATCCCTCGAGGTAGACCTCGGCGGGCTCGCCGGCGGCCAGCCGCGGCCGGACGGCGGGGATGTAGGGCTCGCCATCGAGGGTGAAGGGGTAGACCACGCTGTCGTCGGCGCCCGCCGACGGCTCGCGCACCAGCAGCCAGCCGGCGCCGTCGGCGGGGAAGAAGGGCGGCAGCACCGCCAGCTCCCCGCCGGGTATCTCGACACCGGCCGCCTCGGCGCCCGCCTTGAGGCCGCGGCCGATGGCCGCCAGCGCCACCGGGTCGGCCTGCTCGACGGCCAGGTAGTCCAGCAGCGCGATCGGCTCTGCCCCCACGCACACGAGGTCGTTGACGTTCATGGCCACGCAGTCGATGCCCACCGTGTCCAGCCGGCCGGTCTGCTCGGCCACCACGAGCTTGGAGCCCACGCCGTCGGTGGCCAGCGCGAGGCCCAGGGTGTCGGTCAGGCGCAGCACGCTGGCGAAGTGGCCGGGCAGGT
>JAHWKH010000168.1 GCA_019347995.1 Gemmatimonadota bacterium
GACGTCGAGATCGAGCCGGGGACCCAGCCGGGCGAGACGATCACCCTGCGTGGGCGCGGCATGCCCGTCCTGCGGCGCCCCGGGCGGCGCGGCGACCTGCGGGTGGTCGTCAACGTCGTGGTCCCCCGCCGCCTGACCCGCGAGCAGCGCGACCTGATCCGCCGCCTGGCCGACTCCATGACCGAGGAGAACCTGAGCTCCGACGAGTCGCTGCTGGGCAAGCTCAAGCGCGCTCTGCACGTGTGAGTGCCCGGCGCAGGGTGGCGCCCGGGCGCTCATGATCCGCCTGGCGGTCCGCGTGCGCCGGGAGGAGGCAGAGGTGGCGCTGGCGGAGCTGGGCATCACGGACTCGACGCCGGGGGAGCGGGTGGTGGCCTTCACCCATCCGCTATGCACCGACTGCGGCGAATTGCTGGCGGAGCTCCAGGCCGGCGATGCGGCCGGCGCCGGGGGCGTGTCGTAGTATGCCTCGGCCTGCCATAAGTCCCGGGCCTCGTCGACCTCGACGAGACTGGCCGCAGCGGCCTGCGGATCATTCGCCTCGCTTAACGTATCGGAGACGGCCTCGGCCTCGGCGCGGGCCTCCGCGGCCTCGGCCGAGAGGGCGCGCAGGCGCTCGCGCCGCTCCAGGACGCCCGTGGCGCCGGTCGGGTCGCCGATGCGCAGGACACCCTGGCCGTCCACGGACGACCCCGACGCCGCCAGGCGGGGGCCGGCGTGCTGGCCGTCCAGCAGGCGATCGTCCCCCTCCACCAGGGTGACGTGGCCCAGCAGGCCACGGACCCACGGCGCCCCCTCGCCCACCGCCTCGATGCTGTCGAGGAGCGAGCCTCCGGCTCCCGCGGGCGGGACGGCGTCCAGGGGAAGCACGATGAGCCCCCCGCCCCCGCCCCACGCCGACCCGAACCAGCGGCGAATGCCGTCGGCCGCGCCCCGGTCGCGCACCACCAGGCCCCGGGCGAGGGGCCCCAGGTACGCTTCCACGGCGCGGGCCCGCGGCGCCGGCGCCTTCACGAAGTCCACCAGCGTCCCCAGCACGCCGTCGGCGTCCTCGAGGGCGGCCTTCACGGCGGGCTCCATGCCTTCGCGGTCGCGCTCCAGGGCCTCGAGCGCCCCCTTCCTGGCCTCCAGCGATCCTGCCCGGTCGGCCGCGGCGAGCTCGGCGGAGCGGGCCTCCTCGAGGGCCGTGCGGGTCACTTCCAGGGCGCGCGCCGCGTCCTCCACCTTCCGCCGGGCCGACGCCACCTCCGCCTCCAGCCCCTGCAGGCGGGAGGAGAAGAGGTCGCCCTGCCCCTCCAGGTCCGTGACCTCGTTGGCGGCGGCGTCCAGCTCCTGCGCCAGGCGCTGCTGACGCCGCTCCAGCTCGGCCGCCTGCCCTTCCGCCGCCTCGGCGTCACCCTCGAGCTGGGCTCCCCGGCGGGCGATCTCCCGCTCCCTCCCCTCGACCGCCTCCAGGGCCTGGCGGGCCTCCATGAGGCGGCCCCGCACCTCGCCGGCCTTCTCCTGACGGTCGGCCAGGTCGCGGCGGGCCTCGTCGAGCTCGGCGGCGAGGCTCGCCCGATCTCCCGAAAGGGTGGTGGCCTCGCCGGCCAGCCGCTCGCTACGCTGGCGGGCGTCGCCGCGCTCCTCCCCGATCCGGGCGAGCCGTCGCTCGGCATAGGTCGCCCGCTCCTCGGCCACGGCCAGGTCCCGCTCCCAGCGCACAAGCTCCGTGCGGACCTCGTCCAGGCGCCCGGCGGCCGCGGCGCGGGCCTTCTCCGCGTCCACCTGCTGGATGCGCAGGGACTCGAGGCGCGTCTCCGCCTGATGCACCTCGGCCACCATGCCCTCCCCCGTGGCCTCGTCGCCCTCGAGGGCGCGATCGAGCTCCTCGCGGCGACGGTCCAGGGTGTCGAGCTGGTGGCGCACCACGGCCATCTCCACGTCGAGGCGCCGCGCCCGGAGCTCCAGGTACCGCTCCGCCTTGCCCTTCTGGCGGGCGAGGGAGCGCACCTTGGTCTGGACCTCGGCGATGACGTCCTCCAAGCGCTGGAGGTCCTGCTCCGCCCGCTCGAGCCGGCGCTGGGCCGCCTTGCGGCGGTCCTTGTACTTGCCGATGCCCGACGCCTCCTCGAACAGCGCGCGACGCTCCTCCGCCCGGTCCGAGAGGATGGCGTCGATCATCTTGTTCTCGATGACGTTGTAGGCGTTGGCGCCCAGCCCCGTATCCCGGGTCAGGTCCACCACGTCCTTGAGACGGCAGACCGAGCGGTTGATGGAGTAGTCGCTGCCGCCGTCGCGGTAGACGACGCGCCCGATCTCCACCTCCTCGAAGGGCACCGGGAGGGATCCGTCCTCGTTGCTCACCACCATGGTCACCGAGCCGCGATTCACCGGGCGCCGGTTGATCGAGCCCTGGAAGATCGCCTCCTCCATCTTGGCGCCGCGGATGGCCGTGGGGCGCTGCTCGCCCAGCACCCAACGCACGGCGTCGCTGATGTTGGACTTGCCGCAGCCGTTGGGGCCGACGACGGCGGTGATGCCGTCGTGGAACTTGATCTCGGTGGTGTCCGCGAACGACTTGAAGCCGTGGACGCGGAGGCTGCGGAGCTTCATGCGGAGGCGTGGGTCCCGGGTGCGCGCGGGTTCTCGATGGAGACGGCGGTGGTCGCTTCTGGGCCGGGCTCCCCCCTCGACGGCACGCCGGGGATCTCGACGAGACCCATCCACCAGGCGCCCGCCGCGGCGGCCACCACCAGCAGGAGCAGGACGAGGAGAGGCACGGTGCGGGAGCGCGGCTTCTTGCGACGGGCCACCCTTCCGCGGCGGGTGGCAGCGGGGGCGGCACCCCTCTTGGAGGAAGGCAGCGGCGGCGTGGCGGCCAGGCGCGCCGAGTGGACACCGACGCC
Source organism: Gemmatimonadota bacterium (assembly GCA_019347995.1). The sequence goes on from JAHWKH010000168.1 coordinate 2,889, forward strand.
GGCCCGTGCCCGGGAGCTCCCGCCGGTCTCCGCCGGGCGAGGGGTCTCCGCCGGGCGCGGGGCCTCCGCCGGACGCGCGGCATCCCCCGGTCCCATCACCGCGCGCACGCGGTCCGCGGCCCCGGCGGCGCTGCTCGCGCTGTCGTTCCGGGTCTTGAGGATCACCACGTCCGTGGCGCGCTCGAGCAGCCGCTCGGCGCCGTCCTGGTCGGACGGCACCAGCAGGACCACGTCGGCGCGGGCGGTTCGAAAGCCCTCGAGCACCGGCTCCCACCTGGCGCTGCCGGCCACCGCGGAGGCGTCACCCACCGGGGTCCCCGCCGGCGCGAAGAAGTAGCGGCCGTCGTCCACCGGCCGCGCCACGCGCTGGATGGAAGCGCCGTAGACGAATGCGTCGCTCACGCCCTCGTCGTTGGCGACCCCCAGGACGCGGTGGAGTCCGGGCCGGCCCATGTCCACGTCCGCCAGGAAGACCCGCCGCCCCGCGTCGGCCATACCCGAGGCCAGGGCGGCGGCGGCGCGAGCGCTCCACCCATCCTCCCGCGCCCCCGGTGTCGCGAGCAGCACGAGAACGACGCCGGCCTTCGGCCTGTCACCGAAGCCTCGGATGTCGGGGAGGAAGGAGGATGCGGGGTCGTACGCCTGCCATTCGGGGAGTTCCCGGCTCATGCGCGCATCCGGTGCTGGTCTTTCCGATGGAGACGGGCGGAAGCTATCCGACGGAGGGACGTCCGGCAATTCGGATCCGGGCGCTCCCGACGAGGGGTCCGCTACGACGACGCGTCCTCGAGGTCCTGGCGGGGCGCGTCGCCCCACAGGGTCTCGAGCTGGTAGAAGTCCCGCGCCTGCGGGTGGAACACGTGGACGACGAAGTCGATGTAGTCGAGGAGGACCCAACGGCCCCCCTCCATGCCCTCCACGTGACCGGGTCGCACCCCCTCCTTCTTGAACTCGTCGATGATGTGATCGGCGATGGCCCGGACCTGGATGTCGGAGTTGCCCGTGCCCAGGAGGAAGAAATCGGTGGCGCTGGAGATGCCCCGCAGGTCGAGGGCGACGACGTCGGAAGCCTTTCGCTCCGCCGCGAGCTCCGCCGCGCGACGGATCTCCGCGGGAAGCTCGAAGCCGGGGGTGTCACTGGTCGACTGCATCCAGTCACTCCTCCCGCTCGATCCTGACCTCGACCTCGATCTCCACGTCGGTGTGGAGGCGCACCGGCACCATGAAGGCGCCGAGCTGCTTGAGGGGCTCCTCCATCTCCACCTGCCGGCGGTCGACCTCGAAGTCCAGGTCGAGCTCGTTGAGGCGGTCGGTCACGTCGGCGCTGGTCACCGAGCCGAAGAGCTTTCCCTCCTCGCTGGCACGGGCCAGGAAGGAGACGCTGACGCCCTCGAGCTGCGACGCCCGGCGCCGCCCCTCCAGATAGTCGCGCTTCGCCCGCTCCTCGGCCTTCGCCTTCTCCTCCTCGACGCGCTGGATGTTGGCCTCGCTGGCCTCGTACGCGAGCCCCTGGGGCAGGAGATAGTTGCGCGCGTAGCCGGGCTTGACGTCGACCACGTCGCCGGACTCGCCCAGGTTGTCCATGTCCGCCTTCAGAATCACCTTCGTCATCGCTCGTCTCCTCGAGTCTTCCAGGCGGGCATGCCCCGCCGCTGCTCCGTCGATCCGTGCGGGCCCTCCTGGGCTCCGCCGGGGTGCATCATGCCGCCGCCTCGCGGATGCGGCGTCGAACATCGAGCCAGGTGTCGCCCAGGCCGATGGCCAGCGCGCCCGCGAGGATCACCGGGGCCACGAAGAGGAGCCCCAGGGCCAGCAGCAGGGCGCCGAGCGCCGACATGCCACCTCCCAGGAACACCACCACCGCCGCCCCCCTCAGCGCGTACAGCGCGCCCATGAACACCACCGCATTCGAGCCCGCCCGCGCGGCCCCGCCATCGCCTCCGGCCACCAGCATGACCAGGCCTCCGATGAACAGCCACACGAGGTGGTCGTTGAAGCGGAACTCCCGCAGCGGCCCCAGACCCCGTTGTGAGCCGAACCCCAGCCGCACGAAGATCCACCATGCCACTCCCAGCGACGCCAGGGAAGCCAGACCGAGCATCGCCGGGAAGACCTGGGCCTGGACCTCGGCGGTCCGGTACAGGGTCGCCACCAGCGCCGGGGAGAGTCCCTCCGCATCTCCCTGAATGAGGCTGAGGGCCTGCAGCGCCGTCGAGATCCCCGAGCGCATGCGCTCCGAGAAGCCCCAGTCCAGGGCGCTCCATCCCCCGGGCGCCAGGCGCAGGATGAGGCTCGTCACCGCCACGGCACCCGTGACCGCGGCCATCCCTTGTCGCAAGGGCCGCCTCAGAGGCCGGTCCCCATGGCGGCGCTCAGGGCGTGGGGCGTGAAGAGGGTTCGAACGGGTAAGGCGTCGGCATGCCTTCCGCATTGGTTCGTCCGCGAAGCGGCAAGTGGATCGCCGGTGTGTGCGCAGCCCTCGCCGAGCGCTTCGGCGTCTCGCCGGGGCTCGTGCGCATCGGGTTCGTGATCTTCGGGATCGTGGCGATCTCCCTCGTCATCCTCACGGGCTGGGGAGGACAGATCTCCCTGGGGCAGTTCGCCTTCGTGGCCGTGGGCGGCGTCGTGGGCGCCTCCATCACGTCGCGGCTGGAGTGGCCCTTCCTCCTCGCGGTCCCGATCGCGTGCCTAGTGGGGGCCGCCGTGGCCGTCGTCCTCGGCCTCCCGGCCCGGACGGCTGCTCGAGCGGCGTCTCCGGCGGCGAGGCGGGCCGCGCGACCGGCATCGGGACAGGCGCAGGTGACGTAGCGGCCTGCTCCACGGTCGTCCCCCGCCGCCATCGCCGCGCCCCCGGCCCGGGACGACGAGACAGACAAGAGGTTACCATATGGCGGTCCTCCAGAACCGTGTGACCCGGTCGAAGCGCGGCATGCGCCGCGCCCACGACAGGCTGACCAGCGCCAACAGCAGCGAATGCCCGAACTGCGGCGAACTGAAGCTGCCGCACCATATCTGCGGCGCTTGCGGCCACTATGGCGGCCGCGAGGTGGTGGCTCAGGCCGAGGACACCGAGATCGA
>JAHWKH010000169.1 GCA_019347995.1 Gemmatimonadota bacterium
GGTGTTCCCCTCGGCCAGCAGCCAGTTCGAGCCCTGACTCGTCGTCGCGTCCATGGGCCCCGGCACCGCCAGCACGTCGCGGCCCATCTCGCCGGCGAGGCGCGCCGTGATGAGGGCGCCGCTGCGCCGCGCCGCCTCCACCACCACCACCGCCCGGGACAGCGCGGCGAGGATGCGGTTGCGCTTGGGGAAGTGATGCGACCGTGCCTCGGCCCCGGGCGGCAGCTCGGTGGCCAGGAGCCCGCGCTCGGCGATGCGGCGCGCCAGGCCACGGTGGGCGGCGGGGTGCACGCGGTCGGGGCCGTTGCCCATGACGGCCACGGTGGGTCCGCCGGCCTCGAGGGCGGCCCGGTGCGCCGCGCCGTCCACCCCCAGGGCGAGCCCGCTGACGACCACGATCCCGTTGCGGGCCAGGAGATGGGCGATGCGCTCGGCGCTGCGGCGCCCGTAGGCCGTGGCCGCCCGGGCCCCGACCACCGCCACCCCCGGCCGGGACAGCAGCGCGACGTCGCCCCGGACGAAGAGGACCGGAGGCGGGCCCGTCAGGTCCAGGAGAGTGGCCGGGTAGTCGGCGGCGCCCAGGGGGAGCGGACGGACGCCGGCGCGCTCGCACCACGCGACGATCCCCTCGGCGCGCTCCCGGTGCTCCTTCCCATGGCGCGAGGCCTCCGCGGCCGGCCCGGCCACGGCGGCGAATGCGGCCGGGGCCGCGCCGAGCGCCTCCCTTCCCGAGCCCAGCGTCTCCACCAGCCTGCGCACGGTGGCCTCCCCCACGCCGGGCAGGCCGGCCAGCAGGAGGAGCGCCAGGGCCTCCCGCCGCTCGTCCGTCAGGGGGTCCACCACTCCTCCTCGTCGGCCTCCTCGCGCCGCTCGGCGGCCACCACCTCTCTCGTCCGGCTCCACAGCGCCTCCAGCAGGGGCTGCAGCCCCTGCCGCGACACGGAGGACACCGCGAACGTCGCCCACGCGTCGGCCGCGTCCAGCTCCGGAAGCGCCTCGCCCGGCCCCAGGATGTCGGTCTTGGTGAGGACCAGGCAGTGGGGCCTCTCCGCCAGGGCCTCCGAGTAGCTGCCCAGCTCGGCCCGGAGGCGGTCGTATTCGGCCTGCGGGTCGGGGCTGTCGACCGGCACCAGCAGCGCCAGGGTCCGGGTGCGCTCCACGTGGCGCAGGAACTGGTGGCCCAGACCCTTGCCCTCGTGCGCGCCTTCGATGATGCCGGGGATGTCGGCGACGATGAACGAGCGGTAGTCGGCCAGCTTCACCACGCCGAGGTTGGGCGCCAGCGTCGTGAACGGGTACGCCGCCACCTTGGGACGCGCCTCGCTCACCGAGGACAGGAACGTCGACTTGCCCGCGTTGGGCTCGCCCACCAGGCCCACGTCCGCGATCAGCTTGAGCTCCAGCTCGACCTCGCGGTGCTCGCCCTCCTCCCCGGGCTCCCAGTGGCGGGGCGCCTGCTGCGTGGCGGTGGCGAAGCGGGCGTTGCCCCGACCGCCGCGGCCGCCCCTGGCCACCACCAGGCGCTGATCCGCCTCCAGCAGCTCGCCCATCACCTCGCCCGTTCCGGAGTCGCGCACGACGGTTCCCGGGGGAACCCTGAGCACCAGGTCCTCCCCCGAGCGGCCGGTCTTGTTGCTGCCCTGGCCGTGCTGGCCGCGATCCGCCTTGTAGTGGCGCCGGTACGAGTAGTCCAGGAGGGTGGCGAGCTGGGGATCGACCTCCAGCACGACGTCGCCCCCCCGCCCCCCGTCTCCGCCCGAGGGGCCGCCCCGGGGGACTCCCGTCTCCCGCCGGAACGCGTCGGAGCCGGACCCGCCCGTGCCCCCGGCGACCTCGATGACGACGCGGTCGACGAACATCACGCCTCCTCGCCGCGTGTGCGGCGCGCCCGCAGGTCCGCCCACGTGCGCCGGGCCACCTCGGCGGCCTGCGGCGACGCGAAGCCGGCCGCCTCCTCCACCGCCGCCGTCACGGCGGGCGGCTCCACGCCCACCTCCAGCGCGCCGCGCAGGTGGGAATAGAGCTGGGTCGGCGCGTGCGCCACCACCAGGATCGCCACGATACAGATCTCCCTCTCGGTGAGGGGCAGCCCGGGCCGTCCCAGCACCTTGCCGTACCCCTCGGTCACCATCCACGTCTCCATGTCCGGGTGCAGGGCCCGCACGTTGCCGCGCAGGGCGTCCGCCTGCTGCGCGTACACGCGGGAGAACACCCTCTCCCCCCGCTCCCGCCACGCGTCCCACTCCTGCGCCGCCGGCTCGCCCGCCGTCCGGCCCGAGACCCGACGCCACGCGGCCAGCGCGGCCAGGGCCGCCGGATACCCGACGAAGAGGTAGCTCTGCAGGAGCGCCTCCTCCACGGCCAGGGCGTCGGCGCCGGTCCGCGCGTCCGCCAGGGCGGCCTCGAGACGCCCCTGGTCGCCGGCCGCCACGGCGGCCGACAGGCGCACGAGGACCCGGCGCGACTCCGTCAGATCGGCCTCGCTCACCGGGTCCCACTCCCGATGGGATCCTCCAGGGAGACCTCGGCGCGGAGGCCTCCAACCACCTCACCCCGCGTGTTGCGCACGGCCGGCGTCCGATGCCGGGCGAGCGTCGCCAGGACCGCCTCGTCCACCGCCCCGATGGCCTCCAGCACCGCCACCAGAGCCGGATCCTGGGCACGGCGCGCCCCGTCCTCCACCTTCAGGGCGACGCCGAGGCCCCGGCCCGGAACCGCGGCGCAGTAGACGCCCTCGGCTCCGGCCTTGACCAGCACCGAGCCGCCGGCGGCCTCCATCAGGTCGGTGCACAGCCGACCGCTGCCCGCCACCATGAACGGATGCCCCGTCATGGCGGACACCACGGCCGCGGGCCCCGGCCGGCCGTCGGCCGCGGCGGCTCCCAGCCGGGCGAAGGCGGCCGCCATGGCCGCCAGCGGCGCCGCGAACGTGAGGACGCCGCAGCCGTCCACGGCGCTGGCCATCGCTCCGGGACCGAGCCCCGTCCAACGCGCGACCTCCTCCGCCATGCGCCGCTGCACGGGGTGCCCCTCGCGGTGGTAGCCCCCGGTGGGCCAGCCGTGGAAGCGCGCCAGCGCCAGCATACCCGCGTGCTTCCCCGAGCAGTTGTTGTGGACGGCCCGCGGACGCTCTCCCTGCGTGCGCATGCGCTCCGCCTCGGCGGACGCGAACGGCTCATGCGGCCCGCATGCGAGGTCCGCCTCCCCCAGCTCCGCCCGCTGCAGGATGGACGCCGCCGCGGCCAGATGGCGGGGCTCCGAGCTGTGCGAGGCGCAGCACAGCGCCAGCTCGGACTCCGTGAAGCCGTACCGTTCCACGACGCCGTCCTCCACCAGCGGCAGCGCCTGGAACGGCTTCGCCGCGGACCTCAGGAAGGCCGTCCGCGTCGGGTCGCCGGACCTCGCCACCACCAGGCCGGCGGTGTCCACGACGGCCACGTGCACGGTGTGCCACGACTCCTCCACGCCTCCGCGCGTGACCACGACGCGGGCGCTCACGCGATTCCTGCCGACGCTGGAATCAAAAGGCTGCTCCGGGACGATGGAATGACCGACGGGGCCACGCCCGCCCGACGCGACGGCCCGGAGACCCGGGACAGGGGCGTGCGACGGATCGACCACCGAACCGCGACGCCCGCATCCGACGCGGCCGACCCCGGAGGGCGCTCGGCGGCACCTCCGGGGTCGGGGTCGTCGTCCGGGACCGGTCGTCCCGGCGAAGGCGTGGGATGGACCCGCTCCCGGGTCAGCGCCCTCCGGCCGCCGGGGCGCCCGCCGCCTGCCGCGCCACTGCCCCCGCATCCGCCGACGCCACACGGAAGAGGCCTTCGGTGGAGTCGGCGCGGCGGAGGATCTCCAGCGCGCGCTGGAGCTGGCGATCGTACGCCATACGGGCCCGGAACTCTCCGGCGTCGCTCCACTTCTGCAGCCCGATCTCGCTCTCGAGCTGGTAGCGGACGTAGCGCGCGGCGGCGTCGAACGTCTCCCGCTCGACGTCGATGCCGTAGTCGGGAAGCGTCGCGTAGAGGCCGTCCAGCGCCCCGGGCTCCAGGCGGAAGCCCGGGCTCAGGTCGGGATGCTCCTGGATGTAGCGCACGGCATAGCGGAAGAGCGCGTTGTTGAAGGCCCCGGCCTGCCGATACAGCCCCCGCACCGCCCTCTGCTCATCGGTCGTGAGCGTGTCGGCCATGATGATGACGTCGGGCGTGATGCCACCGCCGCCGTACAGGGTCCTGCCCCCCATGGACTGGACGGTCGGACGGTCCTCCAGGTCGGGGATCGAGGTGGGGACACCGCCCAGCGTGAGCGTCCCGACCTGGCTCCCCGGGAGGTCCTCCTCGTGGTCCTTGGCGATGGAGCGGCCCGCGGGCGTGTACCAGCGGGCGGTGGTCAGGCGCAGCACGTTGCCGCCGGTGAGGCGGAAGAGCGTCTGGACCGATCCCTTGCCGAAGCTGGGCACCCCCACGACCAGGGCCCGGTCATGGTCCTGCAGCGCCCCGGCGATGATCTCCGACGCGCTGGCGCTGTACTCGTCGACGAGCACGACGATGGGGACTCCCTCGTAGCGCTCGCCGGACGAGGCGCTGAACGTTTCGTTCTGGCCCACGGCCCTGCCCCGCGTCTCCACGATGGCGGCGCCGCGCTCGAGGAACATGTCCGAGAGCGCGATGCCCTGCTCCAGCAGCCCGCCCGGGTTGCTGCGCACGTCCAGGATCAGGCCCCGGGTGGCGCCGTCGGCGCGCAGCGAATCCAGGGCGGTGCGCACCTCCTGCGAGGACGACTCCCGCACGATATCCAGCGGGACGTAGGCGATGCCGTCGCCCATGTCCATGGCGAAGGGCACCGAGCGCAGGTGGATGCGCGCCCGCTCCAGCGTGAACTCGATGGGCTGGTCCACGCCGAGGCGACGCACCTTCACGTCGACCTCGCTCCCCGCCTCGCCCCGCAGAACCTCGACGGCCTGGTCCGAGGACCATCCCTCCGCCGGCTGCCCCGCGATCTCCACGAACTGGTCCCCGGAGCGGATGCCCGCCCGGGCGCCCGGCGTCCCTTGGATGGGCGCCACCACCGTCACGTATCCGTCCCGCTCGGTGATCTCGAGCCCCACGCCGCCGTAATCGCCCTGGGTGCGGATGCGGAGGTCCTCGTAGTCGGACGCCTGCAGGAACGACGTGTTGGGGTCGCCCAGCTCGCCGATCAGCCCCTCGATGGCCGACTGGTAGAGGCGGCCGCGGTCGACGTCCTCCACGTACTGGGAGGCGATGTGATCCACCACCTCCTGGAAGAGGCGGACCTGGACATAGACGTTCTGCTCCTCGTCCACGCCCTGCTGCAGGAACCAGCCGCCGGTGAGGACGGCCACGGTCAGGACGGCGGCGGGCGCCAGGGTGGAGCGTCGGAGCTTCATGGATCCTCCAAGGCCCTCCGGCCGGACGCGTTCCGGGCGGACGACGTTGCTATGCGGGAGGGCGCGCCCCTCGGATCGGGTCGCGCCCGCCTCTGATCTAAACCGGGGCGGACGGGAAGGTTTCCGGAAGAAGCTCCCGGAGCGCGTCCCGCACCCTCTCCTGGACTGCACCCGGCGTGCCCGTGGCGTCCACGCGGCGGGCGGCGGGATCCTCCTCCACCACGCGGCGGTAGCCCTCCGCCACGCGCTCCATGAACGGCCGGCCCTCCCGCTCCATGCGGTCGGCCCGCTTCCCCTCCCGCCGCTGGCGCGCCGTGCCCTCGGCCACCGGCAGGTCCAGGACCACCATGGCGTCGGGCCGCAGCCCCCCGGTGGCGAAGCCGTTCAGGCGGCGCACGGTTTCCAGGTCCAGGCCCCGTCCGTGTCCCTGGTAGGCGAGGGTGGAGGCGTCGGACCGGTCCGCCACCACCACCTCCCCCCGCTCCAGCGCCGGACGCACCACGTCCCGGACGAACGCCGCCCGGGCCGCCAGGATGAGCAGCAGCTCCGACGCC
>JAHWKH010000016.1 GCA_019347995.1 Gemmatimonadota bacterium
CCTCGGCCAGTCGACGGATCGCCGCGGCCAGGGCACCGGCGTCCTCCGGCTCCACGAGAAGTCCGTTGACGCCGTCCTCCACGAGCTCGGGGATGCCCGAGACCCGCGAGGCCACGACCGGCGCTCCCGCCGCCATGGCTTCCATGAGGGCGACCGGGATGCCGTCCCTCATGCCGTCACCCAGGACCACGCTCGGATGGACGACGATGGGATGTGCCCGGAGTCGCTCGGCGACGGCTCCCTGGGTCTCGGCACCCGCCAGCCGCACCCGCCCCTCGAGTCCGGCTTCGACGATCTGCCGCTCCAGGTCCCGACGGAGCGGACCCTCGCCCACGAACTCGCAGTGGAACGGAACGGCCGCGTCACGGAGGCGACGGCACGCCTCTACCAGCACGCCGGGACCCTTGTACGCCCGCAGCCCCGCCACGGAGAGGATGCGCGCCGTCCCGGCAGGCGGGTCGATCTCCGGCTTCGGCCCCGGGCCCTTCGGGGCGGAGTCTTGCGCGCGCGTCGCGTAGGCCTCCGGATCGACGCCCACGTGCACCACCCGCACGTTCTCCGGCGGTACCGAACGATAGCGGGCGCGGAGCTCGCGCCGGTTGAAGGCCGAGATCACCCGCACGAATGCCGCCGCCCGAAGCTTCGTCCCCAGAAACGGCCGGTAGCGGCGCATGAAGAGGTCGTGGGCGTGCACGGTCACGCTGAACGTGGCGTCGGTGAACGATGCGATGACGAAGGCCGCCGTGGCCGGATGGCTCCCGAAATGGGCGTGCACGTGGCGGATGCCCTCGTCATCCAGGCACCGGGCGAGGTGCACGGACTTGGGCACGATCGCCAGGGTCGCGGCCAGGAAGCGGGGGCTGCCGAGTGAAGCCGCCACGAGGCGGAGGAGCAGCCACAGGTATCGTCCGGGCCGGTGGAGCAGCGCCCGGACGTTCGAGGCCACGATGGCCCGGGAGAGAAAAGGCGTGTACAGCGCCCGCTCCACCCACGGCCGCGCCTCCGGGTGCACCACGGGCGGAGACTCCCGGAGGAGGGGCACGAGGCGGACCGGCTGCCCCTGCCGCTCCATCTCGATCCCCTCCCTCAGGATGAAGGTCTCGGTGACCGAGGGAAACCTCGACAGGAGCACGGCCACCGGCCGCCGCGCCCGGGCGCGGGGATCAGCGTTCATGGAGCTGCGACGCGGCGCTGGGAAGCGGGCGGCTGAGACTGCGCACGGCCGCTGCCAGCGCCAGGAGGAGCCAGAGGTATCGCTGGAAGTCGCCGTGCAGGAACACGCTCGAGATCAGGTAGCCGGCCAGCGCGATCTCGAGCGCCCGGGCGAGAGAGGCCAATCCCCCCTCACCCCGGAGCAGGAGGCGGCCACGGGCGCGCTCGAGGCCCACGAAGGCCGCGAGCAGCGCGGCGGCGAGGGCCGTCAGGCCCAGGAGACCCGTCTCCGCGGCCACCTCGAGGTAGAGGCTGTGGGCGTAGCGGACCGCGTCGGGGTCCCCGTAGTCGCGGGCGGTGGAGCCGAGGCGGTCGGCGTACTCTCCGAACTCGGGCGAGTAGTTGCCGGCCCCCACTCCGCCGGCCGGATTGGCGACGAACATCTCCCAGGCCGTGCGGTTGAGCAGGAGCCGCTCTTCGAACGAGCTGTCCACGTACACGACCTCGCCCCCTCCCGGAATGAGGTCCCCGAGGGTCGTGAGCCGCTCCCGCAGGCCGCTGGGAAGGAGGGCGGTGGCGGCCACCAGGACCACCAGGGCGCCCCCGACGATCCGTCGCGGCCGCATGCCATGGGCGACCAGGGAGGTCAGGACCACGACGATCAAGGCCAGGGCGCCGCCCCTCGAATACGTCAGGAGGGTGCCTGCTACGAGGAGAGCCACGCAGCCCGCCGCCACCGTCCGGGCGCGTCGGTCGCGCTCCTCCCATGCGAGGAACAGCGCCAGGGGCACGAGCACGAGAAGGATCTGGGCGAAGAAGTTCGGATCGCCCAGCGGACCGGCGAGACGCGGCCCGAACACGCTTCCGTAGATCTGCCCGCGCTTGACCCGCGCCAGGCCGGCGAACGCCTCGGAATCCCCGGTCACCAGCTGGATGAGCCCCAGGAGCGCGAGCAGCGCCCCGGCGGCCACCATCGTCCACACCGCCACGCGCGCCCGGCGCGGATCCGTGACCAGCAGCACCACCAGGCCGTACAGGGCCAACGCCTTCCCCGCTTCCGCCAGCCGGGCGTCGGCGAGCTCCGGCTGCCCGGCCCACACCGTGGAGGTGAGGATGACGAGGACCCAGACCGTCAGCAGCCAGGTCTGAGGCTCCCGCAGGAGCCGACGTGCCACCCCGGGACCATGATGGATCCAGGCCGCGACCAGGACGGGCAGCGCCAGGACCTGCAGGAGCGAGGGCAGGCCATAGGCCCGGATGAGGATGTCCGAGAGGTTCAGGTACACGATCCCCACCAGGAGGCCCAGCGCTGCGGCCGGCCGCATCAGGACCACGGCGATCAGGCCCAGGACCCCGATCCCGCCCGCCAGCGCGGACGGCGTGAAGGCGAGGTCCAGGTGAAGGAGCCGGGGCTGGACTACCGCCAGGCCACCCAGGCCCACCGCGGCGAGCGCCGCCACGGCCGCGGCGGCCCACTGGGCGCGCGTCTCCGGAAAGGCCGTGGCGGCGGGCGCCGTTGAGGGACCGCCGATAGGCACCGAGGTCCCCATCAGCGGCCGGCGACCACCCGCGGCGGCGCATCCTGCTCCACGAGGGGCGTGGTGGAGCGGGAGCGTGCCGGCCGAAGATGCTCGAGGACGAGCGCGAGCAGAAAGCCTGCGAACAGCCCCAGCACACCCGCGATGGCCACGTTCCGGACCGGGTCCGGGTGAAGGGGCACCCGCGGCGGAGCAGCCGCCTCCAGGGGACGGATCTCGAAGATTCCGTACAGCTGCCCGGCGCGATCACCGAGGACGGCGACGACGGCGTTGGCCATCGCGCTCACGCCCTCGGGGTCACGGCCCTCGACGCTCACGCGGATGATGTTCGTGCTCGGCACCACCGACGCGCGCACGCGATATCCCGAGCGCCCCCTCTCCGGGAGCTGTGCCCGGTCCGCCGCGGAGTCGCGGGTCTCCCGTGCTCCCGCCACAGACGCGAACGTCGCGATGACGGTGCGGCGCTCCAGGGTCTCCAGGCCCCGCATCACGTCGGACGGGTTCTCGATGTCGGAAGCCGGAGCCACGGTCGCCGTGGCGGCCGCGCGGTACACGCGCGGCACGCCCGCCGTCAGCATCGCCGCCACCGCCATGGCCAGGAGGGGCGGGAGGACGACGGCCCACCACCAGGCCCGCAGGGCACGCAGATATACATTCGACATGGTCGTTCCCTTCAGAAGGCGCCCCTGGCCAGCAGAACCGCCGCCGGCGTGCGGGCTAGGATGGAGAGGTCCAGCCAGAGGCTCCAGCGGTCCACGTACTCGAGGTCGAGCTGGAGCCGCTGGGAATCGCTGCAGAGGCTGCGGCCGCTCACTTGCCAGAGGCCGGTGAGCCCCGGCTTCATCTCGAACCGTCGCGCGACGTCGCCCCTGGGAAATCGCCGCATGTCGGTGGGCAGGAGGGGACGAGGCCCCACCAGGGCCATGTCTCCCTTGAGGACGTTGAAGAGCTGGGGCAGCTCGTCGATGCTGAACGTGCGCAGCACCCGGCCGACCCGCGTCACCCTCGCGTCGCCTTTCACCTTCAGGAAGATGCCGTCGTGGTCGTCCGCGAGTGCGGCTTCCAGCTCCGGGGCCTCGGCGTGCATGGTCCGAAGCTTCAACATCATGAACTCGCGGCCGTGATGGCCGATCCGCCGCTGCCGGAACACGACCGCGCCCCGGCTCGTGAGGCGGATGGCCAGCACGCTGAAAAGGAGCACGGGCAGCGTCAGGACGACCAGGCCGACTGCCAGCACAACGTCGAGGAGCCGCTTGAGCCGTAGACGATCGGCAGTTACCGCTGCAGTTGAGGTGAGTAGGCCGGGGGCATGTCTGTCCGAAAGATCGTTCGCGCGCTGCCGCGCGAGCGCGTTCATCTCCATAGGTCCGTCGGTTGGGGACCCTGGAGGAAAGCGGGCGAGCCGCGGGAGACCTGGGAGGACCGGACGGAAAAAAAAGACCGCCAGCGTCTCTCAGGATGCTGGCGGCTCGGCGGGCATGGCGAGATCGCGCGTTAGCCCCGTGGCTCTGCGTCCCCGGCTTTCGCCGGGTTTGCTCTGGACAGCATCACGTCTCCGGCCTCGCAGGGGCTCTCCCCGAGGGGTCCGGTACATGGTGATCCTACAAACAGCCTCGAACTTCGGTCGGTCATCGGCTGCATGTGCCGTGCCGGAAAGATAACTTGAAGTCGCGCGCCCGGAAGACGTCGTGCCCAGGGAGCCGGCCCGGCCCATGCGGGTATGGCAGCGGCGCCCACCGCCTTCCAGGAGGACCGTTGACCACGCGAGACGACGAGCCGGGGAGCCCCGCCGGGAGCCCCGGCGGATCCGGGAGCGCCGTCGGCGGCCCCTCGCCCCTGCGGCCGGGCCGGACGGCTCCCGACCTCGCCCTTCCCCGGGGGCCCGGCGACGTGGTGCGCCTCTCCGAGCACGCCGCCGGCCGCCCCACGCTGGTGCTGTTCTTCCCGCTGGCCTTCTCGCCCGTGTGCACCGAGGAGCTGTGCGCGGTGGCCGAGGATCTGGAGCGCTGGACGGACGTGGACGCCGCGGTGGTGGCCGTCAGCGTCGACTCCCCGTTCACGGTGCGCCGCTTCGCCGAGGAGACGGGGGTGCCCTACCCGGTACTGTCGGACTTCAATCGCGAGGCGGTGACGGCGTTCGGCGTACGTGACGACGACTACTTCGGCCTGCGCGGCGTGGCGTACCGCTCCGCCTTCGTGCTGGACGCCGGACTGCGCGTGGTGTGGTCGTGGGCCACCGCCGACGACGCGGTGCTGCCGGACCTGGAGGAGGTGCGGGAGGCGGTGAGGCGCGCGGCCCTCTAGAAGCGCACCGAGAGCAGCGGCGCCCGGAGCGTGACCGCCTCCTAGACACGCTCGAGGACCATGGCCACTCCGAGCCCGCCGGCGGCGCACACGGTCGCGAGCCCCAGCTCCACGTCCCGGCGCGCCATCTCGTTCAGGAGGGTCGTGACGACCCGGCAGCCGGTGGCCGCGAACGGATGGCCGATGGCCACCGACCCGCCCATCACGTTGATCCGCTCCTCGGGCGGGTGCCCGACGGGTCGGACCAGGCCGAGCTCCTCCTCCGCGATCCGCGCCGAGTCGAGCCACTGGAGGTTCGAGAGGACCTGGGCGGCGAACGCTTCGTGCATCTCCATGAGGCCGATGTCCTTCATGCCCACGCCGGCGCGCTCCAGCGCCACGGGGATGGCGTACACCGGTCCCTGGAGAAGCTGGAGCGACGGGTCCAGGGCCGCGTACGCGTAGCTGCGCAGCCGGCCCAGGATGGTCCGGCCGTCGGCGCGGGCGCGCTCCTCGGACATCACCAGGACGGCCGACGCGCCGTCGGTGAGCGGCGATGCGTTGCCGGCGGTCACCGAGCCGTGCCGGGAATCGAACACGGGCTTCAGCGACGCGAGCTTCTCGAGACTCGTGTCGGTGCGGATGCCGTTGTCGCTCTCCACGACCTCCTCGTAGTCCGGCGGGAGGTAGACGGGCAGCATCTCGGCGGTGAGGCGGCCGTCGGCCGTGCCCTCGGCGGCCAGGGTGTGGGAGCGCAGCGCCCAGCGGTCCTGCTCCTCCCTGGAGATCCCGTTCTCCTTCGCCATGCGCTCGGCCGACTCGCCCATCGTCTCGCCCGTGGTGGGCTCGGCGATCCGGGGCTGCTTCGGGATGATGTCCACGGGGCGGGTGCGGGCGAGGGTGCGCAGGCGCTGGCCCAGCGAGCGCGCTTTGGCCGCCCGCACCAGCGTGTCCGACAGCCGGTCCGAGACCATGATGGGGATGTGGGAGAGGGACTCGGCGCCGCCGGCCACGACCACGTCGGCGTTCCCCACCGCGATCAGGTTCGCCGCGTCGGTGATGGCCTGGTTGGACGTCGCGCAGGCGCGGGACACGGTGGTGGCCGGCACGGTGGGGGGCAGCGTGGCGAGCCCCACCTCCCGAGCGATGTTCGGCGCGTGAGGATCGTGGACCACCGTGCCGTAGACCAGGTGGTCCACCTCGTCCCCGCCGATCCCGGCGCGGTCGACGAGCTCCCGCACGGCCAGCTTCCCCAGGTCGGCGGCCGAAAGCTCCCGGAACGCCGAGCCTGCCTTGGCGAAAGGCGTCCTCACGCCCGCTACGATCACCGCTTTGCTCATCGCACCTCCTCGCGTGCCGGCGCCTCCTCCGCTGGAGGCGAGGCTCGGCAGTACCCCCCGCGACCGGGAAGCGTTCGGGGGGCGGATTCCGCTGGACCCGTCCGGCCGCGCCGGCTACCCTTCCCCTGCCCATCCGCCCCCATCACGCCGGGACGCCATGCGCGCCGTGACCTTCGACGTCTCCGTCGCCCGCTACCTGATGGCCCGCTCCGTCGGCCGGGTCTCGGACGCGGTGCTGTACGGCCGCCCGAGCGGGGTCGCGCTCCGCGAGATGGAGCCGCCGCCGCTGCCCGGCCCGCGCTGGGTCCGCCTGGAGGTCCTGCTGGGCGGCATCTGCGGCACCGACATCGGAAACCTCACCTATTCGGCCAGCCCCGCCATGGAGCCGTTCGGATCCTTTCCCTCGGTGCCCGGCCACGAGATCCTGGCCCGGGTGGTGGAGACGGGAGCCGGCGTGCGGGGCATCGAGGCGGGCCAGCGCGTGGTGGTGGATCCCATGGTGGGCTGCGAGGTGCGGGGCGTGCCGGAGGGCGAGCGCTGCGCCTCGTGCCGGGCGGGGCTGCCCTCCACCTGCGCCTTCGCCGGGGAGGCCGGGCCCCAGACGGTGGCCGGCGAGCCCATGGCGCCGGGCGTGACCATCGGCTACCACCGCTCCCTCCCCGGAGGGTGGGGGGAGGCGATGGTGGCCCACGAGAGCCAGATCCACGCCGTCGACGACGCGCTGGACGACCGGGCCGCCGTGCTCATCGAGCCCCTGGCCGTGGGCATGCACGCGGTCCTGAACGCACGCCCCCGCGCCGGGGAGCCCGTGCTGGTGATCGGGAGCGGTCCCATCGCCCTGGCCACGGTGTGGGCGCTGCGCGCCTCGGGATTCGAAGGGGAGCTGATGGCGCAGATGAAGCGCCGCCACGAGTCGGACCTGGCGCGGCGGCTGGGCGCCAGCGACGTGGTGTCTCCCGGCGACGAAGCCCGCGACGCGCTGGTGGCGACGGGCGCGCAGGCCTACATGCCCCTGGTGGGACCGGAGGTGTACGCCGGCGGCGGCTTCCCCCTCATCTTCGACTGCGTGGGGAGCGGCGTCAGCCTGGAGCAGGCGCTCCGCTTCGCCACCCCGCGGGGCCGGATCGTGCTCCTGGGCTGTGCCGCCCAGATCCCGAAGCTCGACCTCACCTTCCTGTGGGCCCGGGAGCTCGACCTGAAGGGGTTCGTGGGCTACGGGCGGGAGCGCCGGGAGGAAGGCGATGCCCACACGTTCCGCATCACCCAGGACCGGCTGCTGCAGTCGGGCGGGGCGGTGGCCGACATGGTGACCCACGTCTATCCGCTGGAGCAGTACCGTGACGCCCTGGGCGCGGCGGGGAACCGGCGCCGGAGCGGCTCCATCAAGGTCCTGCTGGACCCGCGCATGGGCTCTAGCGCCTGACGTCCACCACGATGCGCCGCGGCTCCGAGAGGCGGAAGGCGCGGAACGGCTCCGGGCTGTTCACCGCCAGGACCAGCTCCACCACCCCCTCGAAGTCGCACGTCCGATAGATTCGCACCACCTGCGGCAGGTCCGGGCCGAGGGGCTCTCTTCCCAGGAGCGCCTCCCCGGCCTCGGTGTGGGCCGCGGCCGGGTCCATGCGGAGCTGGAGCCAGCCGTCGCCCACCGGATGGACCTCGTGGCCCGAGCCGCACTCGTGGAGGGGCCGGTCCACGTACTCGAGAGCGAAGCCGGGTAGGCCTCCCCCCTCTCCGCCGAGGTCCACCACCACGCGGTCGAACTCGGGATGGCGAGCCCAGCGCACGTCGGTGACGAGCACCGGAGGCCGGTCGGCGGTGGAGCGCGCGCTCATGCGTCCGGAGGTCCACTCGGGCGGGCCGTCGCCCCGGTCCGGGGTGGGGGTGAACGCCTCTCCCTCGTCGGCCGTGCGGTCCGGGTCCGCCGTGTCGGAAGGACCCTCCGGCCGCGTTCTCGCTCCGGCTACCGGCCCCGGCGGCTCGTCGGTCTCGGCGGCCACGGTGTCGACGTAGTCGATGTTCTCCGCCGACTCCCCCTGGGGGGAGCCGCAGCCGATGAGGAGCGCCGCCACCAGCACGGCGCCGGCGGACGGTCTACGCATGCGGCCCTCCCTCGGATGAGCGCGGCGGGCGCTCCGCCGCCCACGGGATCGCTCATGCAACACCGGGGCCGCTACCCGGCATCCGGCGTCGGTCCGGACCGACGTGGCGCGCACGGCCGGGGATCCACGGGGATCATCCGTCCATACCCACGGACGCTCAGCCGCCGCCCGCCGCCGAATCCCCGGCCGCGGCGGGCGGCGGCTCCGCTGCCTCGGCGGCGCCGGGGTGCGCCACGTCCACCACCAGCCGGGGCGGGTCGCGCATCTCCAGAACCCGGACCGCCGTGGAGTCGGCGACCTCGATGAGCCACTCCACGAGCCCCGACGCGTCGCAGAGCTGACGCGCCGACGCCATGGCGGGGAAGCCCAGGCGCCGGTCGAGGTCGGAGATGGTGGGATTGCGGTCGTCGTCGTACGACTGGGCGGGACGCAGTCGCACCAGCAGTGCGCGGGGCCCGTCCGGATCCGGGACGGGAGCGCCCTCGCACTCGATCGTGGAGGAGTCGGCGCGGGAGACGCGGTAGCCCGGAAACGGCGCATCGGTGCCGAACTCGAGCACCAGCCGGTCGAACGACCCGTGGCGATCGGTGCGCGCCGCCAGCAGGGTGGCCCGGGCGGCCGCCGGCACCTGGTCGCGGGACACCGTGCCGCCGCCCCAGGGGATGTTCACCGCCACCTTCGCGGGCTCGAGCCCCGCGAGGTCGCTCTCATCGAGGGGCTCGACCCGCAGCGGTGTGGCCTCGGGGACCGGGGCCCGCTCTCCGTTCCCGCCGTCCCCACAGGCGGCAAGGAGGAGGGGGAGGAGGAGGAGCGGGAAGCGGCCGCGCGAGCTCGGCGGGAAGGGTGTCATGGTCGTCGGATGGGGGGTTCGGGGGTGCCGGGCGGGACCTGGTACCCCGCCGAATCCCCGGGGATCGCGGCTCAGAGCAGACGGAGCACTTCGGGCCGCACCCGGCTCGCCGGCTCCTCGCCCTCGACCTCCAGCCCTTCGAGCCTCAGGAGCGCCGCCTTGCGCGCCAGGCCGCCGCCGTAGCCGTGCAGACGTCGATCGGAGGCCACCACCCGGTGGCAGGGGATGACTATGGCGAGGGGGTTCGCCCCCACCGCCTGCCCGACGGCGCGGGCCGCGCCCACGGCGTCGGCGCCGATGTCGCGGGCGACCTCCCCGTAGGTGACCACCTGGCCGTGGGGAATGGCACGGAGCCGCTCGTAGACCAGGCCCTGGAACGGGGTGACCTGGCCTGGATCCAGCGGCAGGTCGAACGCGCGCCGATTCCCCGCGAGATACTCGCCCAGCTGCTCGACGGCGCGACGCAGGTGATCGGGGGGGGATCCGTCGGAGAGGCGCTCCCCGGCGTGGGCGAGATCCGGGCCGGAGCGGAAGTCCAGGCGGCGCAGGCCCCGGCTCGTGACCCACAGGCTGAGCGTGCCGAGCGCTCCGCCCGGCACCCGCGCGGAGTAGACGACGGTGCCGGTCAGTGGGGCTCCCCGCGGCGCGCCTCGTCGGAGGCGGAGTGGCCGCTGCGCTCCAGGGCCTCGCCGAGCGCGTCGAACCCCAGGAGGGCGCACTTGATGCGCACGGGGAACTTGCTGACGCCCTGGAGCGCTCGCAGGTCGCCCAGGGTGCGGTCCTTCGCGGCCTCGGCGTCGCCGTGCATCATCTCGGTGAAGCGCCGCTGGAGCCCCTCGGCCTCGTCCAGGGACCGATCCTCGAGGAGGTCCGTCATCATGGAGATGGAGGCCTGCGAGATCGAGCAGCCCTGCCCCACGAAGCGCGCATGGGTGATGCGGCCTTCGTATACGCGGAGCTGGAGCCGGATCTCGTCCCCGCACACCGGGTTGGCCATGTGGACCTCCACCGTGCGCTCCGGCAGCTCTTCCTTGTTCCGCGGATTGCGGTAGTGCTCGAGGATGAGCTGCTGATACAGGGAGCTGAGCGGTGGCTGTGACATGAGGCACCCCTGGCCGGATGAACGTTGAGGAATGTAAGGGCGAGGACGCCGGCGCCGCCAACCGGCCCCGATCCGGACCGCGGCGCGCCCCCGGACGGCGCGGGTCGACGGCGGCGACGGGGGGGATTCAGGTGGCGCCGAAGATCCCCTGGACCGTTCTGAGGCCCTCCACCAGCCGGTCCACGTCCTCCTCGGTGTTGTAGAGGTAGAACGATGCGCGCGCCGTGGCCGAGAGATCGAAGTGGCGCATGACGAGCTGCGCGCAGTGGTGGCCCGCCCGTACAGCGATCCCATCGGAGTCCAGGATGGTGGCGATGTCGTGGGGGTGGGCGTCGCCCAGCGTGAAGGGGAGCACGCCGGCGCGCGCCTCCGGGTCCTCGGGGCCGTATACCTTCAGCCCGGGCACCTCCCGCAGGCGCTCGGTGGCGCGGCTCACCAGGGCCCGCTCGTGGCGCTCCACGGCGCCCGCGTCCAACGTCGACAGATAGTCGACGGCGGCACCCATGCCGATGGCCCCGGCGATGTTCGGCGTGCCGGCCTCGAACTTGTGGGGCACCGCGGCCCACGTGGAGCGCTCCCGCTCGACGACCCGGATCATCTCCCCGCCCCCCTGCCAGGGGGACATGGACTCCAGGAGCTCCTTGCGCGCCCACAGGGCACCGATGCCCGTGGGTCCGCACATCTTGTGGCCGCTGAACGCGTAGGCGTCGCAGCCCAGCGCCTGCACGTCCACGCCCAGGTGGGCCGCGCCCTGGGCGCCGTCCACCACGACGAGGGCGTCGCTACGGGCCCGGATCTCCGCCACCATCTCGGCCACCGGGTTGATGGTGCCCAGCGCGTTGGAGACGTGCGTGAAGGCCACCACCCGGGTGCGGGGGCCCAGGAGGCCGGGCAGCGCGTCGAGGGCGAGGCGGCCCTGGGCGTCGATCTCCAGATAGCGGAGGCGGGCACCGGTGCGCGCCGCCACGAGCTGCCAGGGCACCAGATTGGAGTGGTGCTCCATGGCCGTGAGGACCACCTCGTCGCCCTCGCTCAGGTGGTCGAGCCCCCAGCTCCATGCCATCAGGTTGAGCGCCTCCGTGGTCCCGCCCGTCCAGACGAGCTCCGAGGCGTCGGACGCGTTGATCCAGCGCGCCACGCGGGCGCGGGCGTCCTCGTAGGCGAGGGTCGCGCGCCGGCTCAGCTCGTGGATGCCCCGGTGGACGTTGGCGTTGTCCCGCCGGTAGTAGCCGTCGAGGGCGCGCAGCACCGGCTCGGGCTTCTGGGTGGTGGCGGCGTTGTCCAGGTAGACCAGCGGCTTGCCGTTCACCTCCTGGCGGAGGGCGGGAAAGTCGCGGCGGACGGTGGCCGGATCGAAGGCCGTGGGAGGCTGCTTCGTGGCGGTTGTCATGGATACCCCGGGAGGCGCTGGCCTCCCTTCAGTCGATCTTCAGATAGACGCCGTCGTCGCGGACGTCCACCTCGTAGGTCTTCACGGGCCGGATGGCGGGCAGCGCCATCGCCCTCCCGGTGCAGACGTCGAACTTCGCGCCGTGGTAGATGCATTCCAGCCTGTCACCCTCGAGCTCCCCGTCGGAGAGCGGAAAATCCTGATGGGAGCAGCGGTCCTCCAGCGCGTACATGTCGCCGGCGACGTTCGCCAGCACCACGGTGTCCGATCCGGCCCTCACCCCCAGCAGCGCCCCGGGCGGACAGTCGGCCGGGTCGGCGACCCGGACCCAGTCAGCCATGCGCCGCCGGCTTCGGGTCAGCCATGGGAGGCCAGCTTCTGCTCGATGACGCGCGTGACCTTCTCCACCACGCCGCCCAGGGGGAGCCTCAGCAGCACCTCGCCCAGGAATCCCAGGACCACCAGGCGCTCGGCCCGGTCGCGGGGGATCCCGCGGCTGATCATGTAGAACAGCGCCTCGTCGTCGAGCTGCCCCACGGTGGCGCCGTGGGAGCAGCGCACGTCGTCGGCCTGGATCTCGAGGTTGGGCAGGGAGTCGGCGCGGGCCCGCTCCGACAGCAGGAGGTTGCGGTTCGTCTGGTACGCATCCGTCTGCTGGGCCCCGGGCTCCACGCGGATGATGCCGCGGAAGACCGCGCGGCTCTCTCCGTCCAGCGCCCCCTTGTACAGCAGGTCGCTGCGGGCGCTGGGGGCCACGTGGTCCTGGCTCGTGTTGTGGTCGAAATGCTGGTCGCCGTCGCCGAAGTAGAGCCCCAGCATGTCGCTGTTGGCGCCCGATCCCAGCAAGCGCGCGTTCAGGTCCACGCGGCTCGTGGTGGCGCCCAGGTTCACGTTGAGGGTGTCGAGGGTGGCGTCGCGACCCGCCAGCGTGCGCTGCGCGCTCTGGTAGAAGGCGCCGCGTCCCAGCCGCTGCAGGGCCACGTACTGCACTTGCGCGCCGTCGCGCGCCACCACCTCCACCGCCGAGGACGCCAGCGTCTGGGCGTCCAGATCGTCGGAGAGGATCTCGTCGACGTACGAGATCTGGCTGTCGGCCTCCGCCACGATGAGCGTGCGGCTGAAGAAGGCCGCGCCGGGCTCGCTGATCCAGCGCGTGACGCGCACCGGATTCTCGAGGCGTACGCCGCGGGGCACGTGCAGGAGGACGCCGTCGCTCCACAGCGCCGCGTTGAGCGCCTGGAACTTGCCCCCCTCGGGTGGCACCGCTTCGGTGGCCAGGTGCTCCTCCAGCAGGTCGGGCCGCTCCTCCACGGCACGGCGCAGGCCCATGAGCACGACCCCCTTCTCCGCCAGCTCGTCGGCGAGGTCGGTGTGGACCACCGCGCCGTCGACGAGGACCAGGTGGCCCGAGGCTTCGCGGTCCTCCTCCATGGCGTCCCGCAGCCCCGCCGGATAGCGGGAGGGGTCGTCGGCGATGGCCTCCGTGCTGCCCAGCCTCAGCGCCTCCATGTCCAGCTTCCGGCGCAGGTCCGTGTAGCGCCACTCCTCGAGCTCCGTCGTCGGCAGTGGCGTGCTCTCGTAGACGTCCCACGCGTGCAGCCGCCGCTCCCGCAGCCACTCGGGCTCGTAGGACCCGATGCGCTCCACGGCGTCGCGGGAGAGCGCCTCCGTGACGCCCTCGGCGAGCCCCACCTCTTCCATCATCGTCGTCGTCATCGGCTCCAAAGCCTTCGCGTCCGTCATCGACATGTCCTGAGGGCGCTCAAATCGTTTCGAGGGAAGGAGGGCGAGGATTCGCGACTGAGGCGTACGCCAGTACGCCGCAGGGAGCGAATCGGAGCCCGACGCCGCCACGGAGCGATTTCAGCGCCCTACCCAACACTGCCTTCCATTTCCATTTCGATCAGCCTGTTCATCTCCACCGCGTACTCCATCGGGAGCTCCTTGACGATCGGCTCGATGAAGCCGTTGACGATGAGCTTGCCCGCCTCCTCCTCGTCCAGCCCGTGGCTCTGGAGGTAGAAGAGCTGCTCCTCGCCGACCTTGGTGACGCTGGCCTCGTGGCCGACGTCGACGTCGTCCTCGCCGATGCGGATGGTCGGGTAGGTGTCGGTGCGCGAGGCCTCGTCGAGCAACAGCGCGTCACAGACCACCTTGGAGCGCGCGCGCTGCGCGCCCTTGGCCACCTCGAGCAGCCCGCGGTAGCTGGACCGCCCGCCGTCCTTGGAGATCGACTTGGCGAAGATGTTCGAGGTGGTGTCGGGCGGTCGAGCTACCGCGGGCTGCTCGAGGTG
>JAHWKH010000170.1 GCA_019347995.1 Gemmatimonadota bacterium
CGTCCACGATGAGGAGTCGCGCCACGGGTGTCTCGGTCGTCGGGGGAGCAGGAAGCGGCCGGGTCAGCGGTCCGCGACGAGAAAGAGGCTGTCGCGCTGCACGTGGGCCGAGGCCAACCCCTCGGGAAGCGGTATGACCATCGACTGGGGCGCCAGCCCCTCCCGGTCCCGACGGCCGAAAGCGCGCAGGACTTCCGGGATCATGCGTCCGGGGAGCGGGATCCGTGAGGCCTCCATCCGGTGGATGGTGAGCGCCAGGTTCTCGCGCCCCCAGGCGCCCAGCGTGCCCTCCAGGACGATGTCGACCGTATCGGGCAGCAGCCCCAGGACCTGGTCCAGCGCCGGCAGGTCGGGAAAGGCGTCCACCGCCACGCGGGCGGAGAGGAAGATGCGGCCGTCGTCCATGCGCACCCCGGGCCGGTCGACGCCCGGCGGCACCAACCCCGGAAGGGCGTAGCGCAGCATGCTGGACAGCTCGGCCTCGCCCAGCGCGAGGACCGGTGGTCCTTCGCCGGCGCGGAAGCGCTCGAGCCTGTCGAGCGTGGCGTCGGCGAGCTCGGGCGACGGGGCCGGTCCGTCCCGCCCCGCCTCGGCCCGGCCGAGCCAATCCTCCACGACGGGCAGGAGCGCGGGGCCCCAGCGCAGCCCGGCCCACGCCGCCACCACCACGACGGCGATGGCCACGAGGCGGCCGATGCAGCTACGGGCGCGTCCGATCATGGGCTCGGCGGGTGTCGGAGATCGTGGCCCGGGGCTCCCGGGTCCCTCAGGAGCCGTCGCTCAGGTTGCGGCTCGCCACGACCGAATAGCGGGCGCCGGAACGCGAGAGATGGCTGCGCATCAGCTCCAGGCTCTTCACCTCGAAGCTCGCTTCGTACCCCATGGAGGCCGTGACCTCGTCGAGCCCGCGAAACGCGCCGGCCCCACCCTCCTCGTCCACCCGGCCCAGCGTCAGGTGCGGGTGGAACGCCCGGGTCTCCCGGTCGAAGCCGATCTCCGCCAGCGCCCATTCGACGTCCTGCTTGAGACACCGGAGCGCCGGACTGGGTTCGACGCCGAGCCAGATGACGCGGGGACGGCGGATGGTCGGAAACGCGCCGAAGCCGCCCATCTCGACGGGAAAGGGCGCGTTGCTCCTCGCGATCTTCGTGAGGAGGCCGTCGATGCGCTCCACCCGGTCGGGCCGGACCTCGCCCAGGAACTTCAGCGTGAGGTGGTAGTGGTCCGGCTCCACCCAGCGCACCGGGAGGCCCCGCTCGCGGAGCGTGGCGGCCTCCTTGTGGATGCGCTGACGCTCCTTCTTCGGGAGGCTGAGTGCTACGAAGAGACGCATGGGCTACCGGCGGGGGAAGACGAAGGGATCATGCGACCGGCACGGTGGCGGACCCGGTGATGGCATCCATGGCCTCGACGGCCCGGTCCACGTCCTCCTCGGTGGAGGCCCAGCCCAGGGAGAAGCGCAGCGCGCCCGTCTCCGATGTCCCGAGGAGGCGGTGGACCTCGGGAGCGCAGTGGAGCCCGGAGCGGGTCATGACGCCGTGCTCCCGGTCCAGCCGCGTGGCGAGGGTGGCGGGATCGGCGTGGTCGCTCACCAGCGTGACCACCGCGACGCCCCCGGGCGCCGGCGGCGACAGGACACGGACGCCGGGGACCGCCGCCAGCCCGTCCCGCAGGCGGGCCTTCAGGATGGCTTCGCGCCGATGGAGGGCGGCGACGCCCGTCTCCAGCAGGTATTCGCATCCCGCGAGGAGGCCCGCCAGACCCGGAGCGTTCCCCGTCCCCGCCTCGAGGCGGTCGGGCATCGCGTCGGGCATGTCGCGCCGGTTGGAATCCCCGCCCGTGCCGCCCGCGAGGAAGGGCTCCACGTCGACGCCTTCGCGGACCCACAGCCCTCCGGTGCCCTGGGGGCCGAGCAGCCCCTTGTGACCCGTGAAGGCCACCATGTCCGCGCCCTGCTCGGCGTGGCTCTCGTCGAGATGGCCGGCCGACTGAGCGGCGTCCACCAGCACGAGGGCGCCGGCGGCCCGGGCGCGCTTCGCGAGCTCCGCCAGGGGCATCCGTGTCCCCAGGACGTTCGACGCGGCGTTCACCACCAGGAGGCGGGCGCCGTCCAGGAGCCGCTCGGCGGCGTCCAGGTCGACGCTCCCATCGGGCGCGCCCTCCACCATGCGGACCTCGACCCCACGCTCGCGCGCCAGGTAGTGGACCGGCCGCAGCACGGCGTTGTGGTCGTAGGCGCTCACGACGACGACGTCGCCGCGGCGGAGAGTGCCCCACAGCGCCGTGTTGAGCGCATGGGTCGCGTTCTGCAGGAACGCGAGCCGGCCCGGGTCGCCGGGCAGCCCCAGGACCTTCATGAGGGCGCGGCGGCACCGGAACGCCACGCGCCCCGCCTCCACGGAGGCGCTGTGCCCGCCGCGGCCCGGCGTGGCGCCGCACGACGCGAGGAACTCGCTGACGGCGTCGCAGACGCTGGGAGGACGGACGGCGGAGGTGGCCGCGTAGTCCAGGTAGTGGCTCATGGGACGGTCCCCGGTCGGCTCCCTCGGGCGGGCGGGAAGGGCTGGAAGGTACCCCGGGGCCCCGACCCGATCAAGCGACGGCGCGACCGGTCAGCGTCCTTCGCCATCGCCCCGCGGGACGGACATCGCGTCCTCTCCGGCCAACCAGGGCAGCGGCGCCCGTGCGTCGGGCTTCCCCTCCAGGGGATTCACGTACAGACGCTGGGTCGGATAGGCGAGGTCGATGTCGGGATGCCTGGCGAACGCCTCCAGGATGCCCTCCCACAGCGCCTGGGTGGTGCCCCGGCGGTGTCGCGGGTTGCAGAGGTAGCGCACGGTGAGGAGCACGCCGGAATCCTTCACCGTCGTGTACACGATCGGGGTGAACTTCTGATAGAAGATCAGCAGCGTGCGCGACGCGTCGCGCATGGCGCGCTCCGCCTGCTGCGGCACGTCGCCCACCGCCTCGTTGACGATCTCCTCCAGGATGGACTTCGCCTTGCGCCA
Organism: Gemmatimonadota bacterium; assembly: GCA_019347995.1. The sequence goes on from JAHWKH010000170.1 coordinate 3,009, forward strand.
GTCGCTCTCGAACGTCAGCAGCACCGGCACCTCGTGCCACAGGAAGGCGAACTGGGCCGTGTAGTTGGCGGTGGGCTCGGAGAAGACCTTGAGGTTGGGGACGTGGATGATCCTCCCGGTGCTCTGGTCCGCGTCGACCCAGTTGCCGATCTCGAGCAGGGTGAACTGGAAGATGCGCAGATCGACGACATCGCCCGAGTGCCCGGCGATCTGGATGCGGTCGCCCAGGTCGAAGGGCCGGCGCCACATGATGAAGAGCCAACCCGCCACGTTGGCGACCAGGTCCTTCAGCGCGATGGCGAGGCCCGCGGTGAGCAGCCCGATGAACGTCCCCAGGGAGGGGATGCCTTCGATCCAGATGTTGATGATGAGCAGCAGGGCCACCAGCGTGGCCACGTACCCCGAGAGCTTCCCCCACCGGTAGCGCACCCGGGGCTGGTCGACCCGCTGGAAGACGACCCCCAGGACCAGGCGCCGGACGACCATCACCGCCAGCACCACGAGCGCGGACAGCAGCACCTTGAACTGGAAGTCGCTGGAGACCCCCGTGAGGGACTCCACGAGCCGGCTGGCGCCCACGGCCGCCGTGTCCATGGCCCGGCCCATCTCCTGGGTCACTCCCTGCGTCATCGACATGTCCTGCCGGGGAGAGCGGGAAGCCGCCGGAAGCGACCGGCGGTACAGGTGAATGGTACCTCAGACCGCGGCCGCCGGAACAGGGGGCGCGCCTCCGGGGCGGCGGATCGCGCCTCCCCGCGAGGCGGGGGGCGATGCCGGTCGTGACCATGGCGAACGCCGGCGCGGGGCGCGTTCCAGGGCTCAGTCCGCGGCGGGCCCCTCCGTGGGGCGGCGGGCCTGGCGGGGACGTCCCCGGGCCGTGATCACGGCCACCGCCGACAGGATGATGAAGCCGGCCAGGAGCGTGCGACCGGTGAGCGCCTCGTCGGCGAGGGCCCATCCGAGGAACAGGGCCACCACCGGGTTCACGTAGGCGTACGTGCTCACCCGCGCCGGGGTGGTGACCCTCAGGAGCCAGATGTACGCGCTGAACGCCACCAGCGACCCGAACACGACGAGGTAGGCCAGCGCCAGCGCCGAGCGCACGGTGATCGCTTCCGGGTCCACGCGTGCCCACTCACCGGTGAGGCCCCCGGCCAGCAGCAGGAGAAGCCCTCCCCACAACATCTGCAGGGCCGTGCCCATGCGCGGACGTGAGGGCATGGGGACCCGGCGTGAATGGATCGAGCCCACCGCCCACGCGAGCCCGCCCAGGAGCACGACGACGCCGCCCGCCAGGTCCCTGGGCCCGGCCGCGATCTCGCTCCCGCCGACCAGAAGCCCCACGCCCACGAGGCCCCACAGGAGGCCCCCGACGAGCACCGGCCCCGGGCGGCTCCCGCCGCCCCACAGCCAGTCCACCACCACCATCCAGAGGGGAACGACGGCCACCAGGAGCGCCACCAGGCCGGAGGCCACCCACTGCTCCGCCCACACCACCGCGCCGTTGCCGCCCAGCAGGAGGAGAGCGCCCACGACCGCGGTGTTCACCACCTGATGGCGCGTCGGACGCTCGGCTCCCAGGGCCAGCGCCCAGCCGTAGAGCAGGACGCCCGCCACCAGGAAGCGGGCCCCGGCCATGGTGAAGGGGGGGATGCTCTCGATGGCGATCCGGATCGCCAGGTACGTGGAGCCCCAGATGACGTAGATCGCCGCGAACGCCAGGACGAGCTTGAGCGTGGTGGGAGCGTCCGGGTCCGGCCGCGGCCCGCCGCGGGGGGACGGGAGGGTCGCGGGGGATTCGCCTGTTCGCATCGAGGAAGATACCCCGGGCCGACATCAGATCAATCGGCGCGCTCGTGGCCGCGGGGGGCAGGGCGTTCGAATCGTCCTTCCGACGCGTGGGCGGCGCGCGCGCGCGAGCGAGTCAGGTCGGTCGCAGGCGGTCCAGCGATCGGTACTGGACCGCCTCGGCCGCGTGCTCCGGGCGGAGGGCCACGTCCCCTTCGAGATCGGCGATCGTGCGCGCGACCTTGAGGATCCTGTGATAGGCGCGGGCGGACAGGCCGATGCGGTCCACCGCCCGCTGGAGCAGGCGCGCCACCGCCGCCGGCGGCCGGGCGAAGCGGCGCAGCTCCGCGGCACCCATCTGACCGTTGGCCCGTACCCCGGGGGTGTCGGCGAAGCGGGCGCGCTGCCGGGCGCGGGCCGCCGCCACACGCGCCCGCACCGACGCGCTCCTCTCACCGCGGGCGTCCGCGGTGAGACGGCGGAAGGGCACGGACGGGACCTCCACGTGCAGGTCGATGCGGTCGAGGAGGGGGCCGGAGACACGGCCGCGATAGCGCGCCACGTGGGACGGGTCGCACGTGCAGCGGTCGGTGCCGTCGCCCCAGTGGCCGCACGGACACGGGTTCATGGCGGCCACCAGCACGAAGCGGGCGGGATAGCGCACGCGCCCCGCGGCGCGGGACAGCACGACCTCGCCGTCCTCCAGCGGCTGCCTCAGCGCCTCCAGCACGTGCCGGCGGAACTCGGGAAGCTCGTCCAGGAAGAGGACGCCGTGGTGGGCCAGGCTCACCTCGCCGGGGCGAGGTGGGGCGCCGCCCCCCACGAGCCCCGCGTCGCTCAGCGTGTGGTGGGGCGCACGGAACGGACGCGCGGCGACCAGGGGCGCCTCGGGAGGCAGCCGGCCCGCCACCGAGTGCACCCGCGTCACCTCCATGGCCTCTGTCCGGTTGAGCGCCGGGAGCAGGCCCGGGAGACGACGGGCGAGCAGCGTCGTTCCCGCCCCCGGTGGTCCCGTGAAGAGCAGGTGGTGGCCTCCGGCGGCGGCCACCTCCAGTGCCCGGCGCCCGACGCGTAGCCCGCGGAGGTCGGCGAGGTCGGGTGCCTCACCCGGCTCGTCTGCGGGCGGCAGCGG